>CAIMHL010000323.1 GCA_903840825.1 uncultured beta proteobacterium | reverse complement strand
CATCTGATGCTGCTGGACGACGACGAGCTCATCGGCGGTGTCAAGCGTTGGATCACCGACCGGCTCTACAACGCTGAATGGGCCCTGACCACCCAGCTGGAGGTGATCGCCCGGCAGTTTGACGAAATGGAAGACGAGTACCTGCGAGAGCGCAAGGCCGATCTGGAGCAAATTACCGAAAAAGTGCTACGCGCCATGAAGGGCGTCGCCTCCCTGATCACGCCGCCCACTCGCTCGGTACGCAACAAAACCCAGCAAGACCTGTTGCTCGATGACACAGTCGATGTGCCCCTCATTTTGATCGCGCATGACCTCTCACCCACGGACATGCTGCAGTTTAAGAAAAGCGTGTTTGCCGGTTTCATCACTGATGTGGGGGGCAAAACATCGCATACTGCCATCGTAGCCCGCAGTCTGGATATTCCCGCAGTGGTGGGAGCCCGATTGTCCAGCCAATTGATTCGCCAGGACGACTGGGTGATCGTTGATGGCGATGCAGGCGTGGTGGTGGTGGATCCGTCTCCCATCATTCTGGCCGAGTATGGTTTCAAGCAGCGCCAGGGCGAGTTGGAGCGGGGCCGGTTGTCGCGTCTCTTGCACACACCGGCGGTCACCATGGATGGCCACAAAATCGAGCTACTGGCCAATATTGAAATGCCTGAAGATGCGCTGAGTGCCGTCAAAGCGGGCGCGGTGGGCGTGGGCCTGTTTCGCAGTGAGTTTTTGTTCATGGGCCGTCAAGGCAAGCTACCCAACGAAGAAGAACAATACCAGGCTTACAAGCGCGCGATTGAAGGCATGCAGGGCTTGCCGGTCACCATCCGCACCGTGGATATTGGTGCCGACAAGCCGCTGGACAAGTCCTTGAAAGACGAGGCGCACATGAACCCGGCCTTGGGGTTGCGCGCCATTCGCTGGAGTCTGGCCGACCCCGCCATGTTTTTGACCCAATTGCGCGCCATTTTGCGTGCCGCTGTGCACGGGCAGACCAACTTGCTGATTCCCATGCTGGTGCATGCCAGCGAAATTCGACACACCATGGCCTTGATTGACCATGCCCGCGTCGAACTTGACAACCGGGGCGTGGCTTACGGCCCCGTCAAAATCGGCGCGATGATCGAAATACCCGCAGCGGCCCTCACGCTCAAGGTGTTCCTGAAGTATTTTGATTTCCTCTCCATTGGCACCAACGACCTGATTCAGTACACGCTGGCGATTGACCGCGCCGACGAGTCCGTTGCCCATCTCTACGACCCCATGCACCCCGCCGTTCTACGCTTGGTCGCGGGCACCATCGCCGAGTGCCATGCCCAGGGAAAGCATGTCAGCGTGTGCGGTGAAATGGCCGGTGACATCACCCTGACCCGCTTGCTGTTGGGCATGGGGCTGCGCAGTTTTTCCATGCACCCGGCCCAAATTCTCGCGGTCAAGCAAGAGGTGTTGCGGGCTGATGTGGGCAAGCTCACGGCGTGGGCTGAGCAGGTGCTCAGCGACGACGAACCCGGCCTTCGGGCCATGCGGCATTAAGCCAGTCAGAGACCCCAGCGTTAAAAGATTCTGAACGCCAGCGGTATTAAAAGCGAAGCCAGCAGCACTTGCAAGCCAAGCGCCAGCCCGGCAAAGGCGCCTGCATTGGCGTCCACCTGCAGCGCCCTTGCAGCACCTATGCCGTGGCCCGCCGTTCCCAGCGCGAAGCCACGGGCCATCCAACCGGGCATATCTGTCGGAATCTTGAGCGCATCAAACAGGTATTTGCCACTCAACGCCGCCACCATGCCTGTGACCACCGCAAACACGGCGGCCAATGCCGGAATCCCGCCTATCTTTTCAGCGATGCCCATCGCCACTGGGGCCGTGACTGATTTGGGGGCTAAGGACAGCACCACGTCATGCGGTAAATTTAAAGCCCAACCCAATGCCAGGGCCGAGGCACTGGCCGCAAAGCCGCCCGCCAGTGCTGCTAAGAGTAGCGCGCCCCAGCGTTGGCGCAACACCACGCGACGCTCCCACAGGGGCCAAGCCAGGGCCACGACGGCAGGCCCCAGCAAAAAGTGGATAAACTGCGCCCCAGCAAAGTAAGTGGGGTAGCTGATGTCAGTGGCCATCAACACCCCCGCGATGGTGAGCACTGTCCACAACACGGGGTTGGCCCACGGCGCTTGGTTTAAGCTTACGTAGGCGGCCTGGGCCAGCACATAAACCACCAGTGTTGCCGTCAGGCCAAACAAAGGCGAGGCTGACAGGTAGACCCAAAGCTCCACAAACTTAGGCATCGCTTTTCCCCCTTAAAAGGCGCAAAACCAGGACGGTGATCGCCAAACCCATCCAGGTGGATAGCACCACCACCACCAGCATGCGTGCGCCGTATTGACCCAGCAAGTCTAAATGTGTCATCACCCCAACGCCAACGGGTACAAATAAAAGCGATAGATGGGAAAGTAGAAAGTTGGCGCAAGCGGCCACTGGAACGCGAACGCTGGGCACTTGCAGTGCCACCAGCAGCAACAGCATGCCGATCACCGGGCCCGGGAAGGGGAGTGACAAGCCCCGTGCCAACAACTCACCCACCGACTGCAGCGCCAGCAACCAGGCCAAACCGCGCAATCCGTTCATGGGCAACCGAAGGCGTTAAAAGCGGGGTAAATCAGGGTGTTTAATCTGACCGCCGCGCACCAGCATCTTGCCGTACTCCGCGCAACGGTTCAGTGTGGGGATGACCTTGCCGGGGTTGAGCAGGCCCTTGGTGTCAAAGGCACGCTTTACGCCAAACATCTGCTCGTTCTCTGCCGCGCTGAACTGCACGCACATCGAATTCAGCTTCTCCACACCCACGCCGTGCTCGCCAGTCACGGTGCCGCCCATGGCCACGCTCACCTCCAAAATCTCTGCGCCAAAAAGCTCACAGCGGTGCAACTGGTCAGGGTCGTTGGCATCAAACAAAATTAGCGGGTGCAGATTGCCGTCGCCGGCGTGAAACACGTTGGCACAGCGCAACTGGTACTTTTTCTCCATCTCGGCAATGGCCAACAAAATATCAGCCAAGCGTTTGCGCGGAATGGTGGAGTCCATGCACATGTAATCGGGGCTGATGCGCCCGCTGGCGGGAAACGCATTTTTGCGCCCGCTCCAAAACTTCAGCCGCTCAGACTCATCCTTGCTCACCGCAATGGCCGTGGCGCCGTGGGCGCTTAGTACCGCACTCATGCGGCCAATCTCTTCTTCCACCTCTTCAGGTGTGCCATCGCTTTCGCACAGCAAAATAGCCTCGGCGTTCAGGTCGTAGCCTGCGTGCACGTAGTCTTCAACGGCAGCCGTCATGGGTTTGTCCATCATTTCCAGACCTGCCGGTATGATGCCGGCGGCAATCACCGCCGCCACGGCATCACCCGCTTTGCGCACATCATCAAAGCTGGCCATGATGCAACGCGCCAGCATCGGCTTAGGGATCAACTTGACGGTCACTTCGGTGGTCACGGCCAACATGCCCTCAGAGCCAATCACAATACTCAGCAAATCAAAGCCAGGTGCATCCAACGCGTCGGAGCCAAATTCAATCGGCTCGCCGTCCATGGTGAAGCCGCGCACTTTAAGAATGTTGTGCAGCGTGAGGCCATATTTAAGGCAATGCACGCCGCCAGAGTTTTCGGCCACGTTACCCCCGATGGTGCAGGCAATTTGGCTGGACGGGTCGGGCGCGTAGTACAAGCCAAACTTGGACACCGCCTCGCTGATCGCCAGATTTCGCACCCCGCACTGCACCACGGCGGTACGGCTTTTGGCGTCAATCTTGATGATCTTGTTGAACTTGGCCAAGGAGAGCGTCACCCCCAGGCGGTGCGGCATGGCGCCCCCTGACAGACCGGTGCCCGCGCCGCGCGCCACAACGGGCACATCCAGTGCATGACAAATACGCAGCACGGCTTGCACCTGCTCTTGAGTTTCTGGCAAGGCCACCACGAGAGGGCGCTGGCGGTAGGCGGTCAGGCCGTCGCACTCAAAAGGGGTGGTGTCCTCCTTATTCCAGAGCAAGGCGTGCGAGGGTAAGGCGGCTTCCAGCGCTTTGACGACCTGCGCCTGGCGTTCTGCTTTTTGTAAGAGTTCTTGATGTTCAACCGTGCTGGGGGCATTCATGCGTGGTCACCTGATGATTTAGTAAGACTGCTG
>CAIMHL010000322.1 GCA_903840825.1 uncultured beta proteobacterium | reverse complement strand
GAGACCAACTTTGGCGAGCACTTGCGCCGCGATTTCAAGCCTTACCGCGACGAACTCATCATCTCCAGTAAGGCGGGCTGGGACATGTGGCCCGGCCCCTATGGCCAAGGCGGCGGGTCACGCAAATATATGCTGGCCAGCCTGGACCAAAGTTTGAAGCGCATGGGGCTTGATTACGTCGATATTTTTTATTCTCACCGCTTTGATCCCGATACGCCCCTGGAGGAGACCTGCGGCGCCCTGGCCAGTGCGGTTCAGCAAGGCAAGGCGCTGTATGTGGGCATCAGCAGCTATTCGGCTGCCAAAACACGCGAAGCGGCTGCTTTGTTGCGCGCTATGGGCGTGGCGCCTTTGATCCACCAGCCCTCTTACAGCCTTTTGAACCGCTGGATAGAAGAAGACTTGCTGGATACGCTGCAAGACACCGGCATGGGCTGTATTGCTTTTAGCGCGCTAGCGCAAGGCCTGCTGACTGACAAATACCTGAACGGCATCCCTGAAGATGCCCGCATTAACCGCCCCGGCGGTGCTTCTTTCAAGCCTGAGCATTTGAGTGAGCAAAATCTCAAGCATGTGCGGGCGCTCAACGGCATGGCGGCCGCGCGGGGGCAAAGCCTGGCTCAAATGGCGGTGGCTTGGGTGCTGCGTGATGGTCGCGTTACGTCGGCCTTGATTGGGGCCAGCAGCCCGGCGCAAATCACCGAACTGGTGGCGGCCTTGCAAAACCTAAGCTTTAGTGGGGCAGAGTTGGCCGCCATTGACCTGCACGCGGTCGAAGGTGGCATTAACCTTTGGCAGCGTCCATCCACCGACCAGCGCCCTGCGTGAAGCCTGCTGCGCCAACCTCGCCAACCTCGCCAACTTTGCTGGCGCTGGGCGCCATTGCGTTGTGGGGTACTTTGGCCACACTGGGCGTCTCGCTCAGCCATGTGCCGCCCTTTTTGCTGACGGGTCTGGCGCTGATGGTGGGGAGTTTGGTGGCCTTGCCGCTGTCGGGGTTTCAACTCCGGCTTTGGCGGGTGCCCTTGCCCACATTGGCTTTGGGTATTTATGGTTTGTTTGGTTTTCACTTTTTGCTGTTTGTGGCCTTGCGCCACGCACCGCCCGTGCAAGCCAATTTGGTGAACTACCTGTGGCCTTTGTTCATGGTCGTGCTGGCACCGGTATTTCTTGAAGGCTTAACACTCAGGTTGGGCCACTGGCTAGGCGCATTGCTGGGTTTTGCAGGGGCTGCTGTCGCTATTTTGGGTGGGGCTGATGTTGCCATTCAAGGTGCACCCATCGCTTGGGGTTGGTCTTGGGGTTATGTGCCGGCGCTGGGCTCGGCCTTTATTTGGGCGAGTTATTCGCTGTTGACGAAACTCGTGCCCGCATTCCCAACGGCGGCCATTGGGGGCTTTGCCTTGGTGTCGGGGTTGCTGTCTTTGCTGTGCCACGGGTTGATGGAGCCCAGTGCCAGCCTGACTTTGCAGGATGGCCTCTTGATTCTTGCGATGGGTTTGGGGCCGATGGGCGCGGCTTTTTTTCTGTGGGACCGTGCTCTTAAAGTTGGCGATGCCCGCCAAATTGGGCTGCTTAGCTACCTCACCCCCTTGGCTTCAACCGTTCTTTTGATTGTCGTGAGCGGCCGTGCCTTAACCTGGCCCATCTCGCTGGCCGGGGTTTTGATCATAGGCGGTGCTTGGTTGGGCTCGGATAAAAAACAGGCTTAATCCTGGCCCGGCACCCCATGCCCACCTAGCTTGGGTAAAATTTGGTTATTGTTGAAACAAATAACCCCAAGGAAACACCATGTCCAACCACACGCCGAGCAACAAAGACCAAGCCACTGACCCTGTTGAAGAAGTAGTCTCTGCCATGCCCATCGTCTTGCCTTTGGTGGGCGCGGTGCTGATGTTTTTGTTGGCCTTTATCGCCGTCAAAATGGCCTAAAAGCCACTTTTCAAATCTTGATTTGAAATAAATACGGCCGCTCTAGAGCGGCCGTATTTATTTC
>CAIMHL010000321.1 GCA_903840825.1 uncultured beta proteobacterium | reverse complement strand
TGGCCCGCTCAATCAAATAGCCCATGAACACAAACAGCGGGATGGAAATCAGCACGTCATTGGACATCACCGAATAAGTGCGTTGCACCATCAGGTCCAGCGTCTGCTGCACCGCCAGGCTGGGGTTTTGACTGCGAAAGGCAATCCAGGCAAATATCATGCCCATGCCCATCAACGTAAACGCCGTGGGGAAACCCAGCATGATGGCCACCACCACCAACGCCAGCATCAACAAACCCAAGTGACCGTTGGTCATCAGGGATAAAGGGGGCAATAAAACAAATGCGGCCAGCACGACCATAGCCATGATCGTGAGCCCAAACCAGACTTCTTTTCTCACTTTTGGTACTCCTTGGGGTGAACGACCAACTCATCGAGTTTGGCAATATCTTCGTCCTTAACGTGTACCATTTCTTTCAACTTCTCAACATCAACTTCTTCCACATCTGCGCCACGAGCCGGCCACTCGCCCTGCTGTAAACAAACAATGCAACGCACAATTTCGACCAGGCCTTGGGCCAACAAAAATGCACCAGCAATAGGAATAATGGTTTTAAACGGATAAACCGGCGGTCCGTCGGCCGTGATATTCGAGTGCTCATTGATGGCCCACGATTCAGCGGCAAAGTTGTAGCCTGCCCAAGCAAGTGCCACAACCCCGGGAATAAAGAACAAAAAGTAAAGCACCAGATCCAGACCTGCCTGCAATCGGGGCGGAAAGAACCCATAAAGCACGTCGCCGCGCACATGGCCATTTTTGGACAAGGTGTAGGCACCTGCCATCATGAACACGCTGCCATACAACATGCTCATGACGTCAAACGCCCAAGGGTGAGGGTTATCCAGCGCGTAGCGCGAGAACACCTCCCATGAGATCAGGAGTGTGAGCGCAACAATGAGCCACGAAAACGCCTGACCTATCCAAGTGCTGATCCTATCGATCGCAAGAAGGAGTTTCTGCATAGTTTGGTTTACTTAAATAAAATTGGCCACTCGGTTAAGTCCGAATGGCCATGAGGGAACCAACTTGGATAAATTAAGCCTTTTTGGCCTTACCCGCCGGGAAGAAGTGGCCCACGGCCATACGACGACTGACCATCGTGTCTTGGTCCCACTTGACTGCGCGTTCGGCAAAGGCCTTCTGTGAAGCCACCACCTCTTTGAACAAGGGGTTCTCAGCGGATTTTTTCTCCAAAATGGCATCCCACAATTTCAGCTGGGCTTGCAACACGGCATCTGGAGTTTTGTAGAACTTGACCTTGTCTTTGGTCTGCAACTCAACGTAGTCTTTGGAATAGCGGTCGATTGCTTTCCAAGACATCTCGGCCGAGGCGGCTTCAGTGGCGCCTGAAATAATGGCTTTCATCTTGGCTGGCAAAGCATCGTATTTGGTCTTGTTGAACATGATCTCAAACGTTTCCGCACTCTGGTGGTAGCTTTGCAGCATGCAGACTTTGGAGACATCAGGAAAGCCCAGCAAACGGTCAGACGAGGCGTTGTTGAACTCGGCACCATCAAGCAAACCGCGGTCCATGGCGGGCACAATCTCGCCACCAGGCAGCGCATTCACAGCGGCACCCATCGCGGTAAAGAGGTCAATAGCCAAGCCGTTGGTGCGGAATTTCAGACCCTTGAAGTCTTCCACTTTGGTGATGGGCTTTTTGAACCAACCCAAAGGCTGGGTGGCCATAGGGCCATACAAGAACGACTGCACATTGCTGCCAATGGAGGCATACAGCTTGGCCAGCAACTCTGCGCCGCCGCCGTACTTGTGCCAAGCCAGAACCATGTTGGCATCCATGCCAAATGCAGGGCCTGAATTCCACAGAGCCAGCGCATTTTGTTTACCGTAGTGGTAGCCCAACACGCCATGTCCGCCGTCCAGCGTCCCTTTGGAAACCGCTTCCAGCAAACCGAATGCGGGGACCACAGAACCTGCAGGCAGCACTTCGATCTTGAGGTCGCCACCGGTCATGTCATTTACTTTTTTGGCGTAATCAAGGGCGTACTCATGAAAAATATCTTTCGCAGGCCACGTACTTTGCCAACGCATGGAAATCGGGCCGGTTTGGGCCTTGGCGATCATGGGGGCAGATATGGCACCAGCGGCCAGTGCAACACCTTTGAGCAGGCTGCGACGACGGGGGGTTTTGCTATCAGTCAATTTAATCTCCAATTGTTAACACCACTAAGAAACGAAAAAATGCTTTCCAACTTAATTATCAATACTGTGAATAAACAATATCTAGGTGTTAACCACGAGAACAACGTACATATTTATCACAGGTGTTGTTAATAAAATTCAACTTGCCTAAAAAAACCAAATGAAGCACGCCAGACCTCCTTCGACGCAAACCACGAAGGCTCGCTGTCAAAATCCATTAAAGTGCGGGCTGTGACCGTTGGCTTCTTGTTTTTCAAACCATCCCTAACCATGACCTCTCCTCAACAGAACACAGCCGCACGAGGCTATGCGGGCGATATATCACCTCAGACAGCCTGGGCCTGGCACTTAAGCGGCGAGGCTGTTTTGGTCGACGTGCGCTCAGACGCTGAGCGCGCATGGGTCGGGTTTGTGCCCGGCGCCGTGGCGCTGGCCTGGAAACAGTGGCCAGGCATGGTGATGAATTCGGCTTTTGATGAACACATCAAGACTGCGGTGCCCGCAGGAAAAAAGGCCGTGCTGCTGTGCCGTAGCGGCGTGCGCTCCATCGCTGCCGCCCAACGCGCCACAGCGTTGGGCCTTGAGGCCTACAACATATTAGAAGGATTTGAAGGCGACCCTGACGACCAAGCCCACCGGGGGCAGCAAGGGGGCTGGCGTTTTCATGGCCTACCCTGGCAACAATCCTGAGCTGGTTCGCTCTCTTTAACTGTAAAGATCCCATGACATTTTTGGCAATTGACGTTGGCAACACCCGTCTCAAGTGGGCCCTCTACGAGGCGCCCCACCCCCAAGCAAAGCTCATCGCCCATGGGGCCGAATTTCTTGAAAATATTGACAAACTGGCCGATGGCGCTTGGGCTGAACTGCCCTCGCCCGACTGCATGCTGGGCTGCATTGTGGCGGGAGACGCGCCCCGGCGCCGGGTCGAGGAACAAATGGAGCTGTGGGACGTGGCAGCCCAATGGGTCGTGGC
>CAIMHL010000320.1 GCA_903840825.1 uncultured beta proteobacterium | reverse complement strand
CATCTTGCAGGCGCTGGGGCGCGAATCCGAGTTGCAGGGCCTCTTTGCGCGGCAAGTTGGCACGATTGCGCAAATGGAGCAGGCCGCAGCTCCCCAGCGTGTGCGCGCGCCCAGAAAAAACACGCGCCTAAGTTCAGCAGCCGTGCTGCCCAAGCCATGAAAAAAGTCTTTGTGTACTACGAGGGGTGGGGCGAGCGCTGGCTGCTCGGAACACTGGCTGACAACGGCACGCAGTTGCTGTTTGAGTATTCCAAAGAAGCCTTGGCGCAGCAGCTCGAACTCTCCCCGCACAAGCTGCCACTGTCCGCACAGAGCTACGACAATTTCCCCAGCTACTTGCAGCGCCTGCCAGGGCTCATCAGTGACGCACTACCCGATGGCTGGGGTTTGCTGCTGATGGACAAGCTGTTTCGCCAGGCCGGGCGCCAACCTGCCACGCTCTCACCCCTGGATCGGCTCGCCTTTTTGGGCGATCGCGCCATGGGGGCACTCACCTTCGAGCCAGCTGAGTCCTTGGTCGAGAGTGCCCAGGAGGTCAAATTGCTGGACTTGGCGCATGAAGCGCAGGCCTTGATCCAGGGTGAGGAAAGCCAAGCCCTCAAGCGCTTGGCACTGCTGGGGGGATCGCCGCATGGTGCTCGGCCCAAGGTGCTCATCTATTACAACGAGTTAACCCGCAAGGTAGGATCGCTGCCGCTGGCAGGTGGCACGCCTTGGCTGGTGAAGTTCCAAGCGCAAGACGAGCACAAAGAGGCTTGTGCCCTTGAGCACCTGTACGCCAAGCTGGCGACAGCCTGTGGGCTCAACATGCCGAAAACGACGTACTTTGACCTTGACGCCAAGCTGGGTGCCTTTGGGATAGAGCGTTTTGATGTTCAGGATGGAATGCGCGTGCCGATTCACACCTTGGCGGGCGCGCTGCATGCCGACTTCAGAATCGCCGGCGCGGTGGACTACGCCACATTTTTGCGCCTGACCCGCCGCTTGACCCGCAACGAAGCCGCCGTCAAGGAGGCGTACGAGCGCTGCGTTTTTAACGTGCTGTTCAACAACCGCGACGACCACGCCAAAAACTTCTCGTACCGCTTGAACCAAGCCCGGCAATGGACTCTGGCCCCTTGCTACGACCTGACCTTCAATGAAGGCCCCGGGGGCGAGCACCAGATGGATGTGCTGGGGCATGGCAAAAACATCAGCCGCGCGCACCTGCTTGCTTTGGCGGGAAAAGCCAGTCTGGAGCCGGCGTGGGCTGAGCGAACCTTGGCGCGCCTGTTGACCGTGCAGGCCCGCACCAGCGAGGTACTCAGCGAGAGCGGTCTACAAAAAAGCATTCGCCCAGCGACCGTGAAACGGGTGTTGGCCGCGGTCGAGGCCAACGCTGAGTGGCTGAAATGAGCGCCGTGCAGGATTCCGAGCCAAGCTCAGAGTTCGAGCCGCTGTTCCAGAACGTCACGCGCGCGCGCCCGCTGGGTCGCCCGCCCGGCGCCCGCGCCCAGGTGGTACGTGATGCCCGCGCACTGGGTATTCATCACTTCGCGTTTGTACGTTCGAGCTTGCTGGGCTTAGACCTCGCCGACTCTTTTGCGCGCTACCTGGCCTGGTCTGAGACCACCACGGATTTGCGCTATGTGCAAAACCGCCGTACCGGGCTCCTAAAGCAAATTATTGAGTCTGCCCGCCTGCATGACGCCACCCTGACGGGTGAAGCCAAAATTACCGGGTTGATTGAGCTGTTGCGCAGCGATGTAGCCGCCACCAAGGCGGTTCAGCTCCCCAGCCTTGATGAATGGGTAGAAGCCGAAGGCATGGATCCGGATGCCTGGAGTGCCGCTGATTTGTTGGTGGAGTACAAGGCTGCTTTTGGACTGGACAATGAGCAGGCGATCGAGGATGCGCAGAGTTTGAAAGACCCGGTGGCGCAGCGGGTGAGGGCGCTTAACCACCTGGAAACGGTGTTGTCGACGAACCCTTCAGCCTCCGACCGACTGGAGTCTTGGTTCGCGCGCCCAGTGGTGGTTTGCCTGCGCAACGTGGGTTTGTTGACCTTGGGCGACTTGGTGCGCTTCATCAATGTGTACGGCTTTCGCTGGTACTCCAGAATCAAAGGCTTTGGCGCCCAGCGCGCGCGCCAAGTCCTGAGCTGGTTGATGCTGGAGCAAGACCACCTGCAATTGCGGGTGTCCGGCAGTGCCTTAGTGCCTAAATCCAAGCAAGTGCTGCAGCGCTCAGTGCTGCTGCCTGCTGTGGTCCAGAACGCGCCGGTGTTGCTGCCGTTTGGCCTCGATACCTTGGCCGCTAGCGCATTGGCGCGCATGCAGCATACGCCCGGGCTGACTGGGGAGCAGGGCGATTTCCGCTCGCACATGGCCAATACTTTAGGCGCCCGTAACGACTTGGAAGCGGTCAGCGCCTGGTTGTCGCGCTACCAGGACAAGGCCACGACCCAACGCAGCTACCGCAAAGAGGCTGAGCGCTTTTTGCTGTGGTGCGCCCAAGAGCTTAAAAAACCCTTGTCCAGCGTCAACGCCCCGGACTGCCAAAAATACCGGGCTTTTCTGCAAGCCGTGCCAACCAGCTGGATCCAGCGCGGCCCCTTGCAACGCAAGGACCCGGCCTGGCGCGCTTTTAGAACACAACCAAGTGCGGCCTCGCAAAAACAGGCCTTGGTGATTCTGCAAACCCTGTTCGGTGGCCTGGTAGACGCCGGTTATCTGGTCGCCAACCCAATGCGCGCCCTCATGAAAAGCTTCGATCTACCGGCCTCCAAAATGGACATCCGGCGCGCCTTCTCGGAAAGCGAATGGGCACATGTCCTGCAATGCTTGCAAGAGCTGCCCGTTGGTGCAGAGCGCTTACGCTTGCGGTGCATTCTGGAGCTGCTGGTGACCTCGGGCATTCGCCTGGACGAACTGGCCAAGGCGCGCCATCGTGACCTGCGCATCGAGCAACTGCCCGACTTGCCCGAAACCTGGATCCTGACCGTGACTGGCAAGCGCAACAAGACGCGCGAAGTACCGCTCAACTTCGAGGTGGTGGAGTTGCTGGCCCGCCATGGCAAGGACTTCCTGGAGGAAGACCAGCAAGCTGCTGATCAAGCCGATTTAGCACTGATCCGAACCCTGCATGCCTCAGTGGTGCAGTGGGGCAGGGGAGACGAGGGTAGCTTGACCACCGTCGCCGTTTCAGACCAAGCCGGGGGCGCGTTATCCGCCGCTGGAATTTATGCCGTGCTCAAACGCTTCTTCAAGACGGCCGCCAAGAACGCGGACGCAGCGGGACTCGATGCCCGGCGCTTCGAGAAAGCCAGCACCCACTGGATGCGCCACACCTTCGTACGCCAAGCTTTGGTGGACGGCGTGCCAATTGAAGTGGTGAGTGAACTGGCCGGCCACGCCAGTATCGATACGACCTCGATTTATGCGACGCAGGAACTGGCCCGCAAAATCAAGGCGGTGCAGACGATGCGCCGGCGAGTGGCTTAGGTTTGCAATGGTGGAGTAACTGCCCGGCAGCATGATCGATTGGATTTATCGGATCGATTGGATTAATCGATCCGATAATTTTTGCAGCCTCTTTGCGCCCGTTTTTTAGGTGTCGCTTGGCTGCCAAGGTTATTGAAGTCGAAGCGGCCACTCTGACTTTCTCAGCCTATTGTGCGGCGCCACTGCAGTAAATAGTCGTACGGGTAACGAACGGACGCGAAGGAGTCACCTTGAGTGTTCTGGTGTAGATCTCTGCAATCCATCAGCCGCTGCTTTGACAGCGACCTTCTCGAGCACATCCAAACTGGTGCGCATCGCACCACTATCGCGCACTGAACGCGCTGCGCGCATGATTGATCGACTGGATTGAAGGAGAAGTAATGGCATGCTTCGTGCTTAAGTAGGTTGCGGGCAGCCAACTCGGTTTGCTTTCAAAAATGGACGCTAGGGTTCCGGTTTCTTTGTATTAAGAAATGTCTGGTCCGAGAGCAGCCGGCCAGCAGTGGCGTTTACCACTGAAGGTTCCACGGAGGGACAAAAGCCCGGGAGATATCACTTCGCGATCGAGGTGGTCTCCCGCGTTTGTCTCACCAATTGGAGTCTTGCTATGTCTACATCTCTATTTTCGATCTCTGGTTCATTCAAGCGCAGCGTTGTCAGCACTTGCCTTGTCTTGGTTGGTATCGGTGCAACCACTTTATCCACGCCCGCAGCAGCCGAAGTCAAGGTCGGTGTCTCCGACTGGCCGGGCTGGGTGGCTTGGTATGTGGCAGATCAAAAAGGTTTCTTCAAGAAACATGGCGCTGACGTCAAGCTGGTCTGGTTTGCGAATTACACAGATTCGATTGGTGCGCTGTCCTCAGGCCAGCTCGATGCTAACTCCCAAACTTGGTCTGATACGCTCGGCCCGCTCGCCAAAGGCTTGCCGCTGAAAGCGATTCTGGTCAATGACAACTCGGCCGGTAATGACGCGCTAATGGTCAGCCCCAAGATCACCTCATTTGCCCAACTCAAGGGCAAAAAAGTGGCACTGGAGCAATACAGTATTTCGCACTTTGTACTCGCTACCGCCCTGGCTAAGAACGGCAT
>CAIMHL010000319.1 GCA_903840825.1 uncultured beta proteobacterium | reverse complement strand
GGCAGTGTCGCCGCCGAGGTGTTGCTCAATGGCATGCTGGCCAAGGACCGCTTGCTCGACATTGTGGAGAATTTCATTTTGTTCGATGCCAGCAAAGCGGGTGAGGTACGCAAGGTGGTGGCGCGCAATCACCAGTTGCTGGGTGTCAATCAGGCGGTGGCCGCCGTTGTACGGCAAGAAGCGCTCAAGCGCCAATTCCCCACCGCTGAGCGGCTGAAGCATCGCGTGGTTGAGCTGCCCCGCCAGAGTTATGACCTTGCGGCCAATGAATCCTTGGCGTCCTTCCCGCTGGCGGCTGAGGCCGTGCCGCAATACCTGCAAATTATTGAACGCGCCCACCCCGATCTGGGTCGCCTGGGTGTGGTCTGGCACACGCAAGGCAGCGGCAAATCCTATTCCATGGCCTTCTTCGCTGAAAAGGTGCGCCGCACGGTGCCGGGCAACTTCACCTTTGTCTTGATGACGGACCGTGATGACCTGGACAGTCAGATTTACAAGACCTTTGTCGGCTGTGGCGTCGCCGATGACCAGACGCCCCGAGCCGGGTCCGGCAAGGATCTGGAGCAGCTGCTCAAGCAAAACCACCGTTATGTGTTCAGCCTGATTCACAAGTTCAATCAGGAAGTGAAGCCGGGCGCGCCCTACAGTGAGCGCGACGACATCATCGTGGTGTCCGACGAAGCGCACCGCACCCAGTCCGGCCGACTGGCGCGCAACATGCGCCTGGCCCTGCCCAATGCGGCCTTCATTGGCTTCACCGGCACGCCGCTGTTCAAGCATGACGAACTGACCAAGCGTATCTTTGGTGATTACATTTCGCGCTACGACTTCAAACGCAGCGAAGAGGATGGCGCCACCGTCAAACTGGTCTATGAAAACCGGGGTGAAAAGCTGGGCCTGGCCCGGCTGGATCTGAATGAGAAGATAGCCGCCGCCGTAGACGCCGCCGATCTTGACCCCGACCAAACCGCCTTGCTGGAAAAGTTACTGGGCAAGGATTACGAAGTCATCACCGCCGACGAGCGACTGGGCAAAATCGCCACTGATTTTGTGGAGCATTGCAGCACCCGCTGGGAAGCGGGTAAGACGCTACTGGTCTGCATTGACAAGGTCACCTGTGCCCGCATGCTGATGCAGATTGAGCCGAAGTGGAAAGCCAAAGCAGCCTCGGTACGGCTGGAAGCCCAAACCAAGCTGGCCGACATTGCCATCGCCACCGATGATGAAGCCCGGCAAGTCCTGCATGCGCAGCGTGACCGCCTGCTGGCCAAGGCCACCTGGCTGGATGAAACGATCATCGAAATCATCCTGAGCGAAGCCCAAAACGAGGTTGCCGACTTCAAAAAGTGGGGTTTTGACATCATCCCGCACCGTGCGCGCATGAAGCAGGGCTTTGAAACCTCGGACGGCAAGCGTGTCGATGTGGAGTCGGCTTTCAAAAACCCCAAGCACCCGTTTCGGGTCGCGATTGTGTGCGCCATGTGGCTCACCGGCTTTGATGTCGAATGCCTGTCGTCGCTCTACATTGACAAGCCGATGCGCGCCCACACCATGATGCAGGCCATTGCCCGTGCCAATCGGCGCTATCCCGGCAAAGACTTCGGTCTGATCGTGGATTACAACGGCATGCTCAAAAGCCTGCGTGAAGCGCTGGCCCAATATGCCCTGGGTAATGACGCCGGTGGCGATGAGATCGTGGCACCTTTGGAAGAGCGCGTAGCGGCCTTAATGGATGCCATTGAGGTCACCGAAGCACACCTGTTCGGCTTGGGGTTCAATCCGCTGGACTTGCTGGGCACCAAGGGTTTTACACGGGTCCAGGGGCTTGCAGACGCCGTTAATGCGGTCTACACCGATGACGAGTCCAAACGCCGCTATGAAATTCTGGCCCGGGTGGTCTTTGCCCGATTCAAGGCGTTGTTGATTGAGCCGTCGGCGCTGACCTTTGCAGAGCGCCATGACAACATCGAAGCCATCTACAAGAAATTAAGCGAACGCCGCGATACCGCTGATGTCAGCGCGCTGCTCGTGGTGTTGCACCGCATCGTCAATCAGGCCATTGCCACGCAAGCGCCGGGTGATGATCAAGCCAAGGGCTTGAAGGTGGATCTGTCGCAGATCGATATGGAAAAGCTGCGTGACGAGTTCAGCAAAAAGGTCAAGCGCAAGGCGACTGTGATTGAAGACATTCGCCAGATCGTTGAAGACAAGTTGGCGCAGATGCTGGCCCGCAACCCACTGCGCATGAACTACGAAAAGAAGTATCAAGAGATCATTGCCGCTTACAACCAGGACAAGGACCGGGCCACGGTCGAGGACACGTTTATCAAGCTGATGATGCACGTTAACAGCCTGGATGCTGAGCAGCGCCGCGCGGTGGAAGAAGGGCTGAGTGAAGACCAGTTGGCCTTGTTCGACCTGCTGCAACGCAGTGATCTAAGCAAGGTAGACCGGGAGCGAATCAAGCAGGCCAGCCGTGAATTGTTGGCAGGTGTTTTAGAGGTCATCGCACCGCTGGACCGCTGGACCGAAAAAGAGCAAACCCAGGCAGAAGTTGAAACCTTCATCCTTGATCATGTCTATCAAGTCCTGCCAGAGCCGCCCTACACCGCTGATGACAAGCTACAAGTAGCCGCTCTGGTGTACCGACATATTTGGCCACAGAGTGCGAGTGCAAACGCTTTTAAATCTAACTAATCAGCCTCTAGCGCTGGCCTGGCTTTCACAAAGCGCTTCAATTTCAATAGCGCTATAACCCAGCGCTGTCAGTATTTCTGAATTGTGTTCCCCCAAGCGCGGCGGGTTCAGGCGCACACCGGGGCGCGCGCCGTCCAGGGTGATCGGCAGTAAAACGGTTTTGGTTTCCCGGCCATCGGGCAAGGTCAATGGGGCCAGGCCACCGCTGGCGTTGAGGTGTGGGTCGTCCAGCAAATCCTGGGGGCGGGTAATGGGCGCAAAGGGCAGGGCGTTGGCCTCAAACAGGGTGCTTAATTCGGCCGCGCTGTAGGGCGCCAGGCGCTCGCGCAGCAGCGGCATCATCCATTCGCGGGCACGAACGCGGTCGTTATTTGTTTTCAGTCGTGCATCGTCTTTGAGGTCCGCCAAGCCAAACAGGTCGCAAAACACTTCCCAGGCGGCGTCGCTGACCACAGCCAAAAAGATGTGCTCATCGTCTTTGACCTTGAACACGTCGTAAATGCCCCAGGCCGAGATGCGCGCAGGCATGGGCGCGGCGGGCTGACCGGTGACGGCAAATTGCATCATGTGCTGGGCCACCAAAAACACATTGTTCTCGAACAGCGCACTTTGCACCTCTTGCCCCAGGCCCGTGGTTTCACGGGCGTGCAAGGCGGCCATGGCCCCCATTGCGCCAAACATCCCGCCCATGATGTCGTTGACGCTGGTGCCGGCGCGCAGCGGGTCGTTGGGGCGCCCGGTCATGTAGGCCAGGCCGCCCATCATTTGCACCACCTCGTCCAGCGCGGTGCGGTGCTCATAGGGACCGGGCAAAAAGCCTTTGTGGCTGACATAAATCAGGCGCGGGTTGAGGGCCTTGAGGCTGGCGTAATCGAGCCCGAGCTTTTTCATGGTGCCGGGTTTGAAGTTTTCACTCACGATGTCGGCGGTGGCGATCAGGCGCAGCACCGCCTCTCGCCCCTCAGCAGTTTGCAAATCCAGTGCTAGGCTTTTTTTGTTGCGGTTAAACAGAGCAAAAAAGCCGGCCCCTGAGCCGAGCAGGTGGCGTGTGCTGTCGCCTTGGTGGCCGTGGCCGATGGGCTCCACCTTGATGACCTCGGCGCCCAAGTCGGCCAGCACCATGCCGCAGGTGGGTCCCATCACCATGTGAGTAAATTCGACCACGCGCAAGCCAGCGTAGGGCAGAGCTTTAGGCGGCGTGGTTTGAGGGGTTTCGCAGTCTTTGGAGGGGTTCATCGGGCAAGTTCCATTTGCCCAGAGGATAAAACATGCAGGCGGTGTCCGAGGTGTGACCCCAGTATTTTTTAGGCTAGTTTTGGCTCGCCTCCAAAGCGACAAACGCCCCACCGCCGCGCACGTTTTGAATGCCAAAGTAAACCCGCCGCCCAAAAAAGAAAGGCAGGCCAAAGTCGAAGGCGGTCAAATCCGGGAGGTCGCCAGCGAGCGAAGGCAAGACCGGTTGCCTGGAGGCAAAAAGAACAGCGGCATTGGCGACAGAGAAGTCCACAGGGTAAGTTTGGCCATTGGCGCCCGTCAGGGTCGCGGTGAAGGCGGTGAGAGTGGGCGGACAATAAAACCCGGTAATGCCTGCGCCGCACGCGGCCAAGGTGCCTGCGCTGTCAAAAAAGATGCCGTTTGACCCCGTGTCCAGGTAAGTTGTCTGAAAAGTGCGCTCCAAAAAGCGGGTAGTCAGGCCGGTGCCCCCCCCCAACGAGGTCAGCACCGGCGTGTTGGAGGCGGGTGTGTTGTTGGTTTGCGTGCC
>CAIMHL010000318.1 GCA_903840825.1 uncultured beta proteobacterium | reverse complement strand
TGGCCAGTTTGTCAAGGCTCTGGTTGCGCTGACACTCGCATCACTAAGGTTTGGGCGGCGGTGCACCGTCCAGCACTCGAACCAGTCGCTGAATGCGGGGGCGAATACGCAGAAAGCCTTTGTAAAAAACCTCCAGCACAGACGTCATGCCCGGCAGAGCGCCCAAGCGATCAAGCCAGCGCCACGCATCAACTGGCGGGCTTTGACCAGTGGCCAGCTGTGGACGGGAATATGATCACACGGGAGGCAACACTTATCCTTCAACTTAGCAGGCCATACATTGCTGGGATAACGCTGCAGATTGTTAAAAATCCAAAGGATTAAAGTCGCGCGGCAAAATAATTTTTACATCTGGATGAAGTGATGCAGTAAGCAATGCATCGAGGCAGGTTTTCAAAAAATTACAGGCAAAAATCGACATCGGACGATCAATCCGTCTCACGAAGTGCATTCTTCGTTTGATGTCCAGACCCTTGACACGCATGAAGCGAAGACCTTTGGCGCGCGGGTGCGATGCGCCCAATGCCGAGACAACCGCTACGCCCATACCGGCATGAACCAGATCCAGCATCATGGTCAGCTGAGATGCTTCAATACATCTTTCGTTGCGTGAAAAAATATCGAAACCCTCTCTCGTAATAATCGACGCAATACTCGTGTCACTCGAATTGCGAAGGATGGGCAGTTCCGCGAGTTTTTGTAAATCCATCCCCCCTTTTGCATAAGAGGATTTTTCGGGCATCAGGATGCCCAAAGGCGCGTCAAGCAGCGGCACAGATTCGAGCATGGCTGGCTCTGCCACAAATGTGCCGAAGGCAAAGTCAACTTCCGCGTTAATGACGCGCCGAATGATGCCTTCACTGTTGTCATCGCGGATGTGAATGAAAGCATGGGGTCTTTCCTGACGAAATCTGGCAACCGCCTGAACCAGTACAGTGCTGGCAAATGCAGTACCCACAGCTATATGCACAGACCCCCTGGTGCCCGATGAGCGCTCTCGCAAATCCAGCACTGCGCTGTCGATGTCGTTGATCAGACGGCGTGCAATTGGAAGAAAGTGCAGGCCATCTCCAGTCAGCTTGACCGTGCGCGTTGTTCTGAAAAACAGCGGCATGGCAAGCGAGTCTTCCAGATCTTTGATGACCTTGGTCAGACCGGGCTGGGTGATGAACAAAAGCTCTGCAGCTTTCGTGAAATTCATTTTGTCCGCAACCGTGACGAAAGCCTTGAGCTGGCGAAGCTCAAATCCGCCATTAATTCCATTTTTTGATAAAGACATGGCAATAATTGATTAGAAAAACATAATAATCAATCATATTATTAGTGCCGTCAACATTTCATTCAAGCTGAAAGAGATTATGAAAAAACGAATTTTTGGATATTGCCTCGCTACAGTGGCCATGTTTGCGGCTTTGGCATCGCCACTACAAGCCCGCGATCTAACAGTAGGGCTGCAAGCGGTTGTTTCCTCGATGGATCCTCATTTTCACAACACGACTCAAAACAACAGCATGAGTCGGCACATTTTTGAAACATTGGTTCTTCTGGACAAAAAAATGGAGCTAAAGCCTGGCCTGGCTTTGTCTTGGAAGAACCTGGGCAAGGATACGTGGGAGGTCAAATTGCGACCTGGCGTGAAATGGCACGATGGCTCACCATTTACTGCGGGTGATGTTGACTTCACCATCAAAAGAGCGGCGAACGTGCCAAACAGTCCATCATCATTTGGCAGTGTGACGCGTTCCATCAAAGATGTCCGCATCGTTGACCCGTTGACGATTGTGTTGACAACAGTGGGGCCCCATCCACTTTTGCCACGCGATCTGTCGTTGTTGCCTATCGTGTCCAAAAAATTTGGAGATAAAGCGACCACTGAAGACTACAACTCGGGTAAAGCCACTGTTGGTACGGGTCCTTACAAGTTCACGGAATTTAAAGCCAACAGCCAGATTGTGCTGACACGGAATGATGAGTATTGGGGTGAAAAAGAGCCGTGGACAAAAGCAACATTTCGCTTCTTGAGTGCAGGTTCTGCGCGCGTTGCCTCCATGCTTTCGTCAGAAGTTGACCTGATTGAGGTGGTTCCCCCTGCCGACATACAGCGTTTTGAAAAAGACACGCGTTTCAATGTTGTATCAGGTCCAAGCAATCGAATGATCTACCTGCACATGGATTCAAATCGGGATGTTTCCCCCTTTGTTACCGATACCTCTGGCAAGCCCTTACAAAAAAATCCACTCAAGGATGCAAAAGTCAGAAAAGCAATTTCTCTTGCCATGAATCGCCAGGCGATAGTCGGCTCCATGCTTGATGGCAAAGGAACTCCTGCTGGTCAGTACATGCCTGATGGCTCTTTTGGCAACAGCAAAACCGTTAAAGCGGATGTGCAGGATGTCGTCGCTGCCAAAAAGCTGCTGACCGAAGC
>CAIMHL010000317.1 GCA_903840825.1 uncultured beta proteobacterium | reverse complement strand
GCTCGGGCACGAGCTGAGCCACGTCACGCAGCGCCATATTTCACGCCTGATTGCCCGCCAGGGCCAGCAAGCGCCTTGGTTGATTGGGGCCATGATTTTGGGCGCACTCGCCGCCAGCAAAAACGCCGACGCCGGCAACGCGCTGATCGTGGGCGGCCAAGCCGTCTCGGCGCAAAACCAGCTTAATTTTTCACGCGACATGGAACGCGAGGCCGACCGTGTGGGCTTTGGGGTGATGACGCAAGCCGGCTTTGAGGCGCAAGGTTTTGTGGCGATGTTTGACAAACTGCAGCAAGCCTCCCGCCTGAACGACAACGGCACCTACCCCTATTTGCGCAGCCACCCGCTCACCACCGAGCGCATCGCCGACATGCAGGCGCGCCAAATCATGGCCCCAGCACCCACCCTGAACGCCACCCCCACCACCGAGCACGCCATGATCGCCCAGCGCGCACGCGTGCTTTCCAACCCCGGCATAGATGCCTTGCGGGCCACCGCCCAAGAGGCAGGCGGGCCACAATTCGCCACCCTTCCCCCCGCCCGACAGGCTGGCGTTTTGTATGGGGCTGCGCTGTCCAGCAGCCGCCTGCGTGAATTTGAGCAGGCGCAAGCACACCTGCAGCGCTTGACCCAACTGGTGCAAGCCAATCCCCCTGCCGCCCGACTTGCGCACTTGGTGTCGGTTGAAGTGGCCTTGGCCGCAGGTGACCGGACTCGGGCCGGTGCTTTGCTGACCAAATTAGCCGGTACAGCGTCACATCCGATGCAACGCCCAGAATTGTTGCTGGCCGCACAAGCCCTGGGCCAAGAGCCTGCCAGCGCGGCAAAAGTCACTCAAGCCCTGCAAGCCTGGGTCAATGCGCACCCACGAGATGCCCAAGCCTGGCAACTGCTATCAGACGTCTATGCCCGCCAAAACCAGCTCCTGCGCTCCATACGCGCCAGCGCTGAAAGCCAGGTGGCGATGCTGGACTATGCCGCTGCGCTGGACCGCTTCAAGGCGGCGCAAAACGTCTTGAAATCCAACAGCCCGGGGGACCATATTGACGCCTCCATCATCGACACCCGCAGGCGCCAGGTGGAGTTACTGCTTAAAGAACAGGCGCTCGATCGCTGAGTCAATGACCACGCCAAACGTGGAATAAATCAGCGAACCCAGCAGGGCCGCACCAAAGCCGCGCACATAAACGCCATCCAACACGCTCGCAGCAAACCAGAACAGCAGCGCGTTGATGACAAACAAAAACAGCCCAAGCGTGATGACGGTGACTGGCAGAGTCAGCAGCACCAGGATGGGCCGCAAAAACAGATTGCACAGGCCAATGACCAAAGCGGCCATCAGCGCCGCACCAAAGCCCTGAATCTGAACCCCGCTGTACAAAGAGGCTACGCCCAACAGGGCAGCAGCGCTAAGCAGCCATTTAAAGATGAGTTTCATGCGTTTAAGGATACACCCCGGCTACTTTCAGCACCTGCGCTGCCTCAATGTCACCTCAATGTCGCTTCAGTGGGGTTTTTGAAACCCGCCATCCGCCCAGTTTGTGGCGCTGGCGCGGTTGAGTTTGAAGCCGGGCGAGGTGCGCACTTGGGCCAACTCATCGCCGCCATCATCATGGGCAGTGAGAGTGGCCGTGGGGTTTTCTTCATCGGGCACGATGTCCAGCGACACGGTCACGCGGGTGCCTTTGGCGGTGGTCACAGAGAGGCTTTGGTGCAGCGAGGCGTGCAGTTGCTGCTCATGGCGGCGCACAAACTCTGTCGCGGTTTTTACCAGCGTACTGAAGGCGTTGCCATCCAGCGGCTTGGGGTTTTTCTTGTCGCGTCCCATCGTCCAGGGGCCCACCAGCGCGGGTTCGGGTTCGCCGTCTTTGATCATGGCCACCGCCCAGCCGTCATCATCTTCGTTTTTGATGATGCGGGCAGTCCAGCCATCGCCGACCCAAAGGCGGGCTTGCTGGATTTTTGCATCAGGGTCTGGGAACAAAGCGGGGTTGGGGGTATCGGTCAAGGCGGGCCATTCAAGCAGATGACCCTGTAAGAAGCGCAGGGTCTTGTGACAAATTTTAACGAATGAAGGGCTTTGCCAAAGCCACCGCCTCTCCGTGGGGCACCGGGCTATCATTCCACCCCCATGGCAGGCATACACATTACCGATATCGAATCGGCCATCAATTTTTGGCGCGACAAATCTCCTTCACCCGACGGCGTTTCGCTGCCGCCCGAAACGCGTGCCTTGGCGGCCGTGTATGCGCTTATGGTGTTTCACCGCGAGGTCGAGGCTGATGAGTTCAGCTTTCCGCCCAAGGCGCTAGCGGCCTGGCTGGCTTGGTATGACAGCACGCCTGACACGCCCTGCATCGCCATTTGCTCCACCAGCCAGGGCGACGACACCTGTAAGGGCTGCGGACGCAGCTTTGGCGAGGTGCAGCGCTGGATAGAAATGCGCCCGGTAGAGAAACGCCAAACCTGGCGCCGCATCACGATCGAGGGCAGCTCCTGGCGCTTTGGCCGCTATGCGGAGCGGGCGGTTGAGACGCCAAAATCTGCTATTTAAATAGCAGCTGGTTATGCAACCCCTGCATGCTCCTGATGACTATTTAGCTTAATTTTTAGACCTAGACCGCAGTTGTTTTTCGTGCTCAACAAGGCGCTAATTTTTACGCTATCTACCCTCGTCAATCCGTAACAGACGGCATAAGAATACAGATTGGACGCAAACTTGGGTGCTGACCTCTAATCCGCCCATACTCCGAGAAATCCTTGAGTAGCAGTTCGTGACGGGCATCGTTTTGTATGACGGCACTAGCGCCCTGCCCTTTGGGGATGGGCTGTGGGCGATACCGCTGAATCAGCTGTAGTCCGTGCCCTTATTTCCAGCGAATCGGCTCAATATCCACCGTCATGGCGCCGTCGCTGAGCATCAGCACGCCTTCCTGGATGG
>CAIMHL010000316.1 GCA_903840825.1 uncultured beta proteobacterium | reverse complement strand
TGCCGCACCTCGGCCACTCTTCAACCTTCAAGCATTGACCGCCAAGCCGGATGCAACCGTCTTGATCGTTGAAGGCGAAAAGACCGCTGACGCAGCGGCCAAGCTCTACCCGAAAGCTGTCGTAACAACCTGGCCATCAGGTTGCAAGGCCATTGATAAAGCCGACTGGTCGCCGCTTTGCAACCGGCGCATCATCCTCTGGCCTGACGCCGATGAACCTGGCCGTCAAGCCATGGATCGTTTGTCCCGCAAGCTCTTGCAACTTGGTGTTGAACGCCTGCAAATTGCATCACCACCGTCCGACGCACCAGAAGGTTGGGACTTGGCCGATGCCAACTGGTCAGCCGAAGAAGCAGCCTCTTACATCAAAACCAACATTTCCCAACCCCTCGAATCCGTTCCGCCACCGCCACAAGACGGTGAACCTGCCGATCCAGAACCTGAACCCGAGCCATCAGAGCTTCCCTTCCGTTGCCTTGGTTTTGATCGCGGTTCCTATTTCTACCTGCCAACCGCTGGTGGTCAGGTCATTGAGCTGACAGCTAGCCAGCACACCAAACTCAACCTGCTAAACCTCGCCCCGCTCAAGTGGTGGTTAGGTGCCTACAACAAAGGCACTGGCCCCAACTGGGATCAAGCAGCCGACAGCCTTATGTCACTCTGCCTAGCCCAAGGCGTTTATGACTCGGATCGTGTCCGTGGTCGTGGTGCTTGGTATGACCGTGATCGAGTCATCGTTCACCTTGGTGATCGCCTCATCGTTGATGGCATCGAGCACGACATTTCGTCGCCACCGCTCACCCACTTTTTTTATGAACATGCCAAGCAGCTAACCGGTCCCGCAGCCACGCCACTCTCTGATGAGATGGCAATCAAGATCCGCAACATCGCCACACGCTTCCGCTGGGAGGTACCAGTCAACGCCTACTTCCTCCTCGGCTGGACTGTTCTGGCCCCCGTCTGTGGCGCCCTGGACTGGCGACCACATGCTTGGATTACAGGTGGTGCAGGCACCGGCAAAACCACCATCCTCAAGCACTTCCTACGTCCCCTTCTCGGCGGGATCTATCAAGCTGCAACAGGTGGCACAACAGAAGCTGGTCTGCGTGGCACTCTTCGCTCTGATGCAATCCCAGTCGTATTTGATGAATTTGAGCAGAACGAACAACGCGACAAACAGATTGTTCAAAATGTCCTAGCCCTGGCTCGCATTGCATCATCTGAAGGCGGCAAAATTTACAAAGGCACTACTTCAGGTGGCGCTAATGCTTTTGAGATTCGCAGCATGTTCTGCGTTTCATCCATCAACGTTGCACTTATCCAAAAGGCAGATATTGATCGCTTCTGTGTCCTGGGCCTTCGTAAAGATCCCTTAGACAAAGACGAATGGACCGCCTTTGAGCAAGACATTCTTGCAACCATCACCCCTGACTGCGGTCGCCAACTCATCGCCCGCACGGTTCAGAACATCCCCACCATCCGCAAGAACGCACACACGCTCGCCAAGGCCCTAGCCATCCAATTCGGCCAGCGTTATGGCGATCAGTACGGCACCCTTTTAGCTGGTGCTTGGTCACTCTCGCCAGGTGGTGGTGAGCCACTCACCGTCCAGCAGGCTCACGCATGGATCAAAACCATGAACTGGGAATCCCAGCAAACCGATCCATCCGACGCCGACGAGGTCAAGTGCCTCAACCACATCCTTAACACTATGGTCCTGGCCGATAACCAGCGCATCACCATCCGTGAACTTTTTGCCCTTGCACGCACCAGCCTTCAACTTGGCAACGAATCACCAGCCGCCATCTTGGCCCGCTACGGCATCAAATACCACGACGGTGGCATTGCCATCGCCAACACCCAATCCAACCTGCAAAGCCTCCTCCGGGACACCCCATGGAGCGGTGGCGCTCACCGCCAAGCGTTACGCCGAATCGATGGGGCCGTCACAACTAGCCCAATCCGGTTTGAAAAAATGGGCACCATGCGCTGCACCCTCATCCCCGTCGACCTTTTAGCGTGACAAATCCACTGTTACGCTAACTTCCCTTGCGCCGCAAGGTTTGTCACGCTTGTCACGCTTTTTTTGTAGTGTCACGCTTTTTTGATTTTGTCACGCCGACCGTAACGCTGAGATCGCCTGCGCCGCAACCGATGTCACGCTTGTCACGCTTGTCACGCTTCCCGGGAAACATAACCCCATATAGAGAGAGAACCCCCCTCACCCCCTCTCACCTCTCTCTATCTATATCTTTATTTATAGAAAAAGAGTAACAAGCGTGACAATGGCTGCGCTGCAATGGATCTCGGCGTAACAGGGACCGTGACATAGCGTGACAAACGTGACAACCGTTGCAAATACTGGCCTTCACCCAAAAACCATCGTGACGGCTCTTGCCTGGCCAAGATGCTCTAACCTGTTCCCCATGGCATCCATCTCAGACCTACGGTCCGACCACAAGAACGCCCGCAAGCGCACCGATAGGTCCGCCACCCTTATCGAGGAATCCCTTAAGCGGTACGGCGCTGCCCGTTCCGTGGTCATCGACGAAGACAATCGCATCCTTGCTGGCAACGGCACCGTTGACGCCGCCAAACGGGCAGGCATCTCCAAGGTCCGCGTCATCGAAACCGAAGGCGACGAGATCATTGCCGTTAAACGCACCGGCCTCACCGAAGACCAGAAGATCGGCCTTGCCCTAGCCGACAACCGCACATCCGACCTGTCCGAATGGGACAAGGAGATGCTGCATCAGCTCAGCGAAGAGCACGACATCACACCATGGTTTGAAGCCGAAGACCTAGCCGAAATCATGGGTGAGGTTGAGGTCATCCCAGCCGAAGGCTTGACCGATGCGGATGACGTGCCCGAGCCGCCTGTTGATCCGATTAGCAAGACAGGGGACCTCTGGATCCTTGGCAACCATCGCCTCCTCTGCGGTGACAGCACTGACGTACTAGCCGTTGAGCGGTTGATGGATGGCAAGAAGGCAGACATGGTGTTCACGGATCCGCCGTATGGAGTTGAATATCGCTCCAACATGAGCAAGCGATTTGAGCAAATAAAAAACGATGACACAATTCTTGAAGTTGCTCCAATTATTTGGCAGTTTTTGAACGACAATGCTGCTGCTTTTATTTGGACATCTCATCATGTTTACCCGGTGTGGCGTCAGCAATTTGATGCTTTTTATAAGCAGACTATTATTTGGGCAAAAGGTGGTGGTGGAATGGGAGATCTTGAGGGTCAATATGCCTTAGATTATGAAATGGCTTTGTTCTGCGTAAAAGGCTCTCCCAAATTTCAAGGAAAACGTGGCATGGCTGTCTGGAAGATTGGAAAAGACAAAGCCATCGATTACGTTCATCCAACTCAAAAACCAGTTGCACTTGCAGAACAAGCGCTAACTGATTTCACAAAATTAAGACAAACCGTTCTTGACCTTTTTGGTGGCTCAGGTTCTACACTCATTGCCTGCGAGAAAACCTCCCGCCACGCACGCCTCATGGAACTTGATCCCATCTACTGCGACGTGATCGTTAAACGCTGGGAGGATTTCACGGGCAAGAAAGCTATCCTTGAGGAAAGTCAGGAGGCTTACTGATGGCCTCGCCACGCAGTACACAACTTGAAACCCAAGATCGCGCAGCACGTTTTGCGCGAATCATTGCCAATGGTGGCCGTAGGTCGGACTGCGTACGCTTTGCAGCAGAGAACTGGGGGGTTAGCGAACGCTCCGTTGACAAGTACCTAGCGGTCGCTAGGGACCAGCTGAAGGCCGATTGGGACATCGAAAGGCCCCAGATGATCGCTGACCTGCTTTCGCAGTGCTCAACGCTGCAAATGGAGGCTAGGCGTGCTGGGCAGTTTCACATTGCCTTGGGTGCCATCAACACCGCAGCAAAACTGGCGCAACTCTGTTCGTGAGCATTCTTGCTGGCCTGCGCGAAGGTCACGTGTTGCAGCAGTTTGGCCGTGGCAACGATGACATGGACGAAGTGGAGGTGCTCCAACGCATCCGCAGCGATCTACACCCTGGGCAGCTTGCGTTCGTTGATGACCAGAGCACCAGCATCCTCGGCGTGTCTGCTGGCTACGGGGCAGGTAAGACGCGGGCACTGTGCGCCAAGGCTGTTCACCTTGCCATGGCCAACCAAGGCTTCATTG
>CAIMHL010000315.1 GCA_903840825.1 uncultured beta proteobacterium | reverse complement strand
GTGCTGCAAAGCATTCCCTCGGCCATCATCGCCGCCCTGACCGCTGCGCCACCGCCCGCGCGTGGCCCGCCCGCTTTCTCCTGAACTATTGAATTGATAGCTGCTCAAGCATGCATTTAAAGGGCTTGAGCAGTATTTTGTTACTATTTCCTGGTATTTTCAAAGCAGGAAAACTCGCAGAGTTAAGCTTTCCAGCGTGCCGGTACTAATCTCCTCATGTCCAAACCCCTCTCCCGCAACACCCTCATCGTGGCCAGCGTTTTGCTGTTCCATGGGGTGGCGCTGTGGGCTTTGCAAACGGGCTTGATCCAGCGCGTGGTGGAAGTCTTGGTTCCGGTGCAAATGCTCACTGAATTTATCGAGCCGCCCAAGCCCCGGGTGATTCCGCCGCCGGCGCTGCCCAAGGTGGCACCTGCGGTGGTGCGCAAAGCCGAGACACTGCCCCCCCCGCCCATGCCGCTGGCCATTGCCGACCCCACCCCTGCGCCCCAAGCGCCGGTGGGGGTGGTGGCTGCGCCGAAAGCCTTGGCATCCATCACCGCGCCAGTGGCGGCTACACCGGCTCCGGTGGCGGTGCCCAAAGTGGCATTGCCTTCCAGCGATGCCGACTACCTGCAAAATCCCAAGCCCGCCTACCCGGCCATGAGCAAGCGCCTGGGCGAGCAGGGCAAGGTGGTGGTGAGGGTGCTGATTGGGGTGGACGGCGTGGTGCAAAAAGCCGAAATCTATCAGTCCAGCGGCTTTGAGCGGCTGGATCAAGCCGCTTTGATGACGGCGCAACGCTGGCGCTATGTGCCCGGTAAGCGCGGCGGCGTGGCTGAGGCCATGTGGTTTAACGTGCCGATTAATTTTGTTTTGGAGTGATTTGTTCAATGAATGCTGAATCAGGTTTGATGTCTCTTTGGACGCAGGGCGACTGGGTCACCCGCAGCGTGGCCTTGCTGTTGCTGGCCATGTCTTTGGCGTCCTGGGTGGTGATACTCATCAAGGCGCTGGGCTTGCGTCATGCCGCCAAGCAGGCTTTGGCCCTAGAGCAGTTCTGGCATGCCCCGGACTTTGCCCAAGGCTTGACCCAGCTGGCCGACGAGGCGCCCAATCCTTTTCGCCACTTGGCCATCACCGCGCAGGCGGCTGATGCGCACCTACTGCCCCAAAGCAGCAACCGCCAACTGATTGATTCGCTGGACCGCAACGACTGGGTCACGCGCTGCCTGCGGGGCTCAATTGACGAGGCCACGGCCGAGCTGCAATCGGGGCTGGCGGTGCTGGCTTCAGTGGGCTCTACGGCGCCGTTTGTGGGTTTGTTTGGCACGGTCTGGGGTATTTACCACGCGCTGCTGGCCATTGGGGCCGCCGGTCAATCGACCATCGACAAGGTGGCCGGTCCGATCGGCGAGGCGCTCATCATGACTGCGCTGGGCTTGGCCGTGGCGATTCCCGCCGTGTTGGGCTACAACGCGCTGGTGCGGGGCAACAAGGGCGTCATTGGCAAGCTCAACCGCTTTGCCTACGACCTGCACGCGCTGTTTGTGACGGGTGCGCGGGTCGTTAACTCGCACAAAAGCTAAACACCATGGCTTTCGGAACCCAAGATGACACCGATGAGGTGATGAACGAGATCAACATGACGCCGCTGGTGGACGTCATGCTGGTGCTGCTCATCATCTTCATCATCACCGTGCCGGTGATGAAACACGCCGTCACTATTGACTTGCCCCGCGCCAGCAACCAGCCGCAAGAGGCCAAGCCCGAGACCATTCGCCTGAGTGT
>CAIMHL010000314.1 GCA_903840825.1 uncultured beta proteobacterium | reverse complement strand
TTGATGCAGTTGACGGTGCGTGCCATTTTAATTTTTCCTGAACTCAATAAAGACAGAGACTTTATCAAGCTTTCCAAAGCAATAGCCGATGTAAGGCAAAAAGGACAAATTTAGGCTGACTTCTGTACCTGATCGCTCCCTGAAGTAAAATACAGTTTATGGCAAAAGCTGACACAAAAACTAAAATGCTGGCCGACGGCCTGCGTTACAAATCCAAAGTATCTGGTTCCCCCTTCACGGCGGCAACGTCGTTCGGGGCCGCGACCATGTCGTGTTTTCTCTGTGGCAAGCACCGCGCTCGTTCACAGATGAGCTCACGCAAGATTCTGGGCAAATCCCAGGCGGTCTGCGCACCCTCCTGTAAAGAGGCTGAGGCCGCGTTGGCTGCCACACCCTAGTCCCACCCCATGTTTCAGGTAGTTTGGAACACGCTGGGCTCCGCCCCAAGACGTGTTTTTTTAATGATCAGTGCGGCTTGCCTGTTGCTCCTGCTGTTTGGGCTCTATTTGCAACATGTGGTCGGGCTAGTGCCTTGCCCCATGTGTATCGTCCAGCGCTATGCACTCATTACAGTCACACTCCTTGCTTTTTTGGCAAGTTTGAGCGCTAAAAAATCAGCGCATTTGTTACTGTCAGCTCTGTTGCTCCTTAGCTCTGGATTTGGTGCCTTTGTGGCTGCTCGCCAAAGCTGGCTTCAGTGGTTTCCCCCTGAGGTTGTGAGTTGTGGGCGTGACTTTTACGGCATGATCGAGACCTTTCCGCTACAGCGCCTGGTTCCGATGATTTTCAAAGGTGGCGGCGACTGCACCGTGATCGACTGGACCTTTTTGGGTGGCTCTATCGCCAACTGGTCCTTTTTGTGCTTTTCAGGCATGGCCGTTTTATTCACCGCCATGCTGATACGACTCATCAGGACGCGCTAGTTTTTACGTCATCAGCTTTTTGACCAGTACCTGACTTTTCCGGTCCCAGTTGTACTTGCGCTTACGGGCTTCTGGCAACCAGTCGGGGTCTACCAAAACAAAGCCCCGTTTCAAAAACCAGTGCGTGGTGCGCGTAGTGAGCACAAAAATGCTTTCATGCCCGGCTGCTCTGGCCCTTTGCTCCACCCGCTTCAATACCCTCTCCCCATCGCCTTGCCCTTGAACCTGGGGCGATACGGTGAGCGCCGCCATCTCGGCGGTGCGCGCTTCCGGGTAGGCATACAGGGCGGCGCAGGCAAAAATAACCCCGTCGTGCTCAATGACCGTGTAGTAGCCCACATCACGCTCAATCTCGGTGCGACTTCGCGTGACCAGTGTGCCGTCTTTCTCAAACGGCTCAATCAGCTGCAAAATGCCGCCGACGTCGTCTACGGTGGCTTCGCGCAAGCTTTCTAGCTTTTCATCCACCACCATCGTGCCAATGCCATCGTGCACGTACACCTCCAGCAAAATTGAGCCGTCCACTGCAAACGGAATTATGTGACTGCGTTCGACGCCGCTTTTGCAGGCTTTTACACAATGTTGCAGATAAAAAGCAGTGTCCGTGGGCTGGTTGGCGGCTGGCAAGGCTTTAAGCATTTTCTCGGCAGCGGCCAAGGGCAATTCGGTGTCAATGGGGTTGTCGTCGCTTTCTGGCATTTCGGGGTGCATCCGGATGCCGGGCACTTCGGTCACAAAGATCAGCTTGTCAGCCTGCAAGGCGGTGGCCACCGAGGTAGCGACTTCTTCCATCGTCAGATTAAACGCTTCGCCCGTGGGGGAAAAGCCAAAGGGCGACAGCAACACCATCGCCCCAAAATCCAGCGTGCGCAT
>CAIMHL010000313.1 GCA_903840825.1 uncultured beta proteobacterium | reverse complement strand
GGGCAGCACATGGGTTTGCTGGTCGTCTAGGTACTGAATGCGGTGCTCCACACGGCGCAAAAAGTCATAGGCCTGGGCCAGTGCCTGCGCCGTGGGGGCCGGCATAAGCCCGGCTTTAACCAGTCGCTCCAAAGCGCTGAGCGTGGGCCGGGTGCGAAGCTCGGGAAACTGCCCACCGCGCACCACTTGCAGCAGTTGCACGGTAAATTCAATCTCGCGGATGCCCCCGCGCGAGAGTTTGACGTCATTGGCCCGCTCGGGCCGCCCGGCACTGCGCTTGCCCGCATGGTCGCGAATTTGGCGGTGCAGGATGCGCAGGGCATCAAAAACGTTGTAATCCAGGTAGCGCCGAAAAACAAAGGGCAGTACCACGCTGCGAATAGCCAGGGTGGACGGGTCATCAGCCCCGCCCAGGCGCGCTATCACCCTGCTTTTCAGCCAGGCAAAACGCTCCCACTCGCGGCCCTGAACATGCAGGTACACCTCCAAGGCCCCCAAAGACACCGCAGGGGGGCCCGAGTTACCGTTGGGGCGCAGGGCAAGGTCCACCCTAAAAACAAAGCCGTGTTCGGTAACATCACCAATCAGGGCATAAAGCGCGCGCACCGCTTTGGCAAAGTATTCCTGGTTGGCAATACGTCCGCGCCCGACCTCATCGCCTGCGGTGTCGCCATCAAAGTCGTAGAGGTAGATCAAATCAATGTCGCTGGAGACATTGAGCTCCCGCGCACCGAGTTTGCCCATGCCAATGACCCAAAGCTGGGCACGCTGACCCGCTGGGGTGGTGGGCATGCCGTGAGTTTGGTCCAGCATCAGTTGAACTTGATCACAGGCCTTGTTTAGCGCAAATTCAGCCAGGTCAGTCATGACTTGGGTCACTTGGCTCAAAGGGGCTTGCGCATCGCAGTCCAGGCACACCAAGCGCTCCAGCACCAATTGGCGGGTGCAACGCAGGGCACTGCCGACATCAAAACCCTGCACGTTAAGCGCCTGATAAGCCTCTGCCATGGTGGCGGGGGTGGGCAGCCCTGCGGGCAATAAAGACAATTGGTGCTCATACCGACGCCTTATGCGTTGCGCGAAGCGAGAGTGCGAGGACAGTTCAGGCGCGGTCATAATTCTTGTCGTATCTCCATGTTCCCAATGATTGACTTGCAAGCCACCCCTTCCCACCTGCTGAAAACAATGTCGACCCTGGCCCGCTGGGGCTTGGGCTTATTGCTGGCTGCGTGGCTGACGTTTTTTGTGTTTTGGGGCGTTTTGCATTGGATTATTGTGCCTCGGATTGGCGAGTTTCGCCCGATGCTGGAATCCAGGGTCTCCGCGCTCTTGGGCGTGACGGTGCGCATCGAGGCCATCACGGCGCACTCCAACGGCATGATGCCCTCCTTTGAACTCACGGATGTCGCACTGTTTGATGCCCAAGGCCGGGCCGCGCTGCGACTGCCGCGCGTGCTGGCCTCACTGTCGCCCCGCTCCGTGGTGCACCTCGGTTTTGAGCAGCTCTACATTGACCAACCGGATCTTGAGATCAGGCGGGGCTTGGACGGCAAAATTCTGGTGGCGGGCCTCGATTTCGGGAAAGACAACAAATCAGGATCTGGCGCTGCCGACTGGTTTTTTTCGCAAGCCGAGTTTGTCATTAACAATGGCCGCGTGCATTGGACGGATGAGCTCAGAAATGCCCCTCCCCTCACACTGACCCAGGTGGGACTGGTGGCTCGCAACCGAGGGCGCCACCATGATCTGCGGCTCGATGCCACACCCCCCGTTGCTTGGGGCACGCCCTTTTCGCTTAAGGGAAAACTGCTGCAGCCTTTGCTGGCACGGCACAACGGCGACTGGACGCAATGGCAAGGCCAGTTGTACGGTCAATTCAGCCATGTTGACTTGTCAGAACTGCGCCGCTATGGCGACCTTGGCGTTGACTTGCAACAAGGCAATGGAGCACTGACCGCTTGGGTGGATGTGAACCGAGGAGCGGTGATGGGCGCCGTGGCCGATGTAGCGCTGGCCCAGGTCAAGGTCACCCTGGGGTCGGGCCTGGAGGCCCTGGATTTATGGTCGATTCGGGGCCGCCTGGGCGGCAAGTCGCTGGGTGGCGGCTTTGAGTTTTACACCCAAGGCCTCGCCTTCGATACCCAGGACGGCTTGCATTGGCCGGGAGGCAATGTGCAGATGACGGTCGAAGGCACCGATGCGGCGGTGACGGCGCGAGGCGCGTTCACGGCAGACAAGTTGGATCTGGGGGCTTTGGCTCAAATAGCCCACCGCTTGCCCCTTGATGCAGCGGCCCATGCCGCACTGCGCGCGTACGCCCCCAAAGGCTTGGTCGACCAAGTGCAGGCGACCTGGCAAGGGCCCATTAGCGCGCCCACGCAGTACGAGGTCAAGGGCACCGTCTCAAACCTTGAACTGAAGGCAGTGGCCGATGCTCCCGGCCTTCAGGGGGCGCAGATTGATTTCAAATTTAACCAGTTGGCAGGCAAAGCCCGCCTGCAGGTGCGCAACGGTGCCGTGGTCTTGCCGGGCATTTTTGACGACCCCCTGATTCCCCTGACTCAGCTATCCGCCGATGCACAATGGCAGATCAAGGGTGAGCATCTGGCTGTTCAACTGCCCAATCTCAAATTCAGCAACACCGACACTCAAGGCGAGGCGCAGCTCAAATGGGAGAGCCATGACGCGCTCAAGGCAGCCAATGGCCAAAAATTCCCCGGCCTGCTGGACTTGCAGGGCTCGCTGAGCCGTGCAGACGGTACCCGTGTGCACCGTTATTTGCCCCGGGTGATTGATCAATCGGCCCGTGACTATGTCCGCGATGCCATTCAGGCAGGCACGGCCAGTGGCGTGAAATTCAAGGTCAAGGGCGACTTGACCAAGTTTCCGTTTGAAGACTCCAAACAAGGGGAGTTCAAAATCTTGGCCGATGTCAAAAATGCCACCTTCGCCTTTGTGCCGCGCAGCATTCAGCAACTAGGCGAGCTGCCTTGGCCCAGTCTGGTGCAACTCAACGGTGAGTTGGTAATTGACCGGCTGCAACTCCAGGTCAAGGGCGGGCGCGCGCGTCTGGGGACAGCGGCTGGCCCCCAAGTTACCAAAATTGAGGCTCTGATTCCCCAGCTGGATAAAACCGTGGTGTCCGTCAATGCCGATGCTAAGGGGGGTTTGAGTGACATGCTGGGCGTGGTCAACAACTCGCCGATCAAGCTGATGCTTGGGCAGGCGCTGGTCAAGTCTGTGGCGAACGGCAGTGCAGACCTCAAACTGAAACTGAGTCTGCCTATTGCCAACATTGAGAAATCAACCGTTCAAGGCAGCTTGACCCTGAACAACAACGACCTTCAAATAACCCCAGCGGCCCCCAAAATGGCCCGAGCGCGTGGTGTAGTCAACTTTACCGAGCAGGGGTTTTCCATCCCGGGTGCCCAAGCCCGCATGCTAGGCGGCGAGATGCGGCTTGAGGGCGGCAGTGTGCCCGTAAGCCCCGGCACCTTGCCTGCCAACGGCGCCGCTGGCCCCAGCATTGTGTTGCGCGCCAGTGGCAGCGCCACCGCCGAGGGGCTGCGCCAAGCGCCTGAGCTGGGCTTTGTGGCTCGCCTGGCGCAGCGCGCCAGTGGCGGTGCGGCCTACAACGCGGTGCTGGGTTTCAGGCGTGGCGAGCCCGAGCTTTTGATCACCAGCAACTTGCAAGGCTTGGCACTGGCCTTGCCTGAGCCCTTGAACAAAAGCGCCGAGCAACTCTTGCCCTTCAAATTTGAGACAGCGCTGCTGCGCGAAGCCGCTGCGCCTGCCAGCTCAGGGGCGGTCAGGCTGCGGGATCAAGTGTCAATGGAGATCGGTCGCCTGGCCTCGGTGACTTACATCCGTGATATTTCTGGCCCTGAGCCCCGGGTCCTGCGCGGCAGTATGGGGGTGGGTTTGCAAGGCGAAGAATCAGCGCCCCTGCCGGAGTCGGGAGTGCTTGCCAACCTTAACTTGAATGGTTTTGACCTGGACGCATGGGATGGCGTGTTGTCGCAAACGGCCGGCACCACGCTGACTGATGTCGCCCAAGCGGCCTCACTGCGCCCGAGTGCGCCCGGGGGAGGTCATGCCTCACTGGGCTATTTGCCCACCAGCCTAGCGATTCGGGCGCAGGCGCTCACGCTGGGCGGACGCACGCTTCATAACGTCGTGATTGGAGGCTCCAGGGAGGGCTTGCAATGGCGTGCCAACCTGGAGGCCCGCGAGCTCAATGGTTACCTTGAATACCGACAATCCGCTGGCGCAACGCCCGGGCGGGTATTTGCCCGACTGGCCCGCCTGACCCTCGCCCCTGGCGCCGCCAACGACGTCGAGGCCTTACTCAGCGCCCAGCCCGCCACTATTCCCGCGCTGGACATTGTGGTGGACGATTTGGAGTTGCGTGGCAAACGGCTGGGAAGGGTTGAAATTGAAGCCGTGAACCGGGGTGCCTTTTCAACAGCAACCGACCCCGGTACCCGCGAGTGGCGCTTGAATAAATTCAACATCACCAACCCCGAGGCCACCTTTATGGCCAGCGGCAATTGGGCCAGTTTGGCCACCCAAGCGGCCAATCCAGGGCAAGCCGTTGCACGTCCCCCTTCGATACGGCGTACGGTGATGAACTTCAAACTCGATATTGCAGACAGCGGTGGATTGCTGAACCGATTGGGCATAAAGGACGTCATCAGAAAAGGACGTGGCAAGATGGACGGGCAGGTAGCGTGGCTAGGCTCACCCCTGACCCTGGACTACCCCTCAATGACAGGTGCATTCAATGTCAACATCGAGAGCGGTCAGTTTTTAAAAGCGGACCCTGGCATCGCCAAACTGCTGGGCGTGCTGAGCCTGCAGGCCTTGCCGCGCCGGTTGACACTCGACTTCAGGGATGTGTTCAGCGAAGGTTTTTCTTTTGACTTTTTGCGCGGTGATGTGACCATTGAGCAAGGCATCGCCAAGACCAATAATTTACAAATGAAGGG
>CAIMHL010000312.1 GCA_903840825.1 uncultured beta proteobacterium | reverse complement strand
GGCAGCGCACCGTGCTGCCGCCCGCCTGGACGACGGCTACGAACTGGTAGCAGGGGCTTTGTCGTCTGATCCGCAGCGCGCATTGACCAGTGGATTAGAGTTGCGTCTGGCCCCCGAGCGCTGTTATGCCACCTACGCCGACATGGCCCGGCGCGAGGCGCAACGTCCCGACGGTATCGATGCGGTGGTCATTGTTACGCCGAACCACCTGCACTTCCCGGTGGCGCAGGCCTTCCTGGAGCAGGGCATCCACGTGATCTGCGACAAGCCGATGACGACGCGGCTGGACCATGCGGACGTGTTGCTGGCGCTGGCTGAGCGCCAGGGTCTGCTGTTCATGGTGACGCATACCTATTCAGGTTACCCATTGGTGCGCCATGCCCGTGAACTGGTGCGCAACGGCGCGCTAGGCGACATCCGAGTAGTGCAGGTCGAATACGCCCAGGACTGGCTGTCTGAACCGCTGGAACTGACCGGCCAGAAACAGGCCGAGTGGCGTGCCGACCCGCAGCGGGCGGGCCCGGCCGGCGCTTTGGGCGACATCGGTACCCATGCCTTCCACCTGGCTGGCTTTGTCAGCGGGCTGGAGGTTGACCAGCTCGCGGCCGAATTGACCACCTTTGTTCCCGGCCGTGTGCTGGACGACCATGTACAGGTCATGCTGCGCTACCAGGGCGGCGCGCGCGGTATGTTGTGGGCCAGCCAAGTGGCTACCGGCAGCGCCAACAGGCTTCAACTACGGGTCTTCGGCAGCCGCGCAGCCATCCATTTCGACCAGGAGAGCCCCGACCAGCTGCTGTTCACGGGCCTGGGCGAAGCCACGCAGATCGTGCGCCGCGGTGCCACGCCCGCTGGCGGCGACGCGGCCCTGGCCACGCGGCTGCCCGCTGGCCACCCCGAGGGCTATTTTGAAGCCTTTGCACAGCTCTACCGCGACTTTGCGCTCGCCTGGCAGGCCCTCGCCGCAGGCCAGCCCTTTGACGCTGCGCACCACCCCATGCCTACCGTGCGAGACGGACGCCAAGGCATGGCTTTTATCGATGCCGTGCTGCGCAGCCACCAGGGTGGCAGCAGCTGGGTTGCCCTGTCCTGACCGACCCACCATAGGAGAAAATTATGTTTCGTTACACCGCCGAAATCCTGCCCTACCACGACCATCCGCTTGAAGCCGCGCTGGCCGAATTAGCCAAGTTGAACTACAACGAAGTCAACCTCTGGTCCAGCGCCGCGCCACTGGCCCACCATGTGAACCCGGGCGACGATGTCGGGGCCATTAAGGCCCTACTAGAGAAGTACCGCCTGAAGCCTTGCGGCCTGACCATGTACGGCAAGAACCAAGCCGAGATGCTGGAACGTATCGACTTTGCTGCCGAGCTGGGCATTGACACCGTGATATTCGATTGCGAAGCCAACTACAGCGACTTTGTCGCCACGTTCCTCCCGCCGCTGGTCGACCGGGCAGAGCGGCGCGGTGTGCACATCGCCGTGGAAAACCACCTGACAGTGCCGTTCTCGGCCGATTTCGAGGCGGGCGGCAACGAGGAAAAGCGCTGGGACGAAGGCGTGGACAGCCTGGCCCAGATAAAGCGCCTGGTGACCGACATCGACCACCCAAATCTGGGCATCTGCCTGGCACCGCCACACCTTTGGGTAATGGGCGAAACCATCAGCCAGGCCATCACTTTCCTTGCCGAGCGCAAGCGTCTCTTCTACTACTACATCTGGGATGTCGACCGCGCCTACCGTCGGGGTATCGACGGTCTTAACTTTGGCCCAGGCGAAAAGCAACTGCCCCGCACGGACGGTACTCTCGACCACGCTGTGCCATTGGCGGAACTCAAGCGCGTGGGCTACACCGGCGCGGCCAGCATCAAGTGCCACGGCACGCACGGCTGGTCGCTCGACTACATCAGCGCGCAGTTGAACGCCTCCGACGCCTACATCCGCGACTGCTTGCGGCGAATCGGATGAGGCGCTTCTAGGCGGCTCGGGAGCCGGTGCTGTAGCGCCCGGGTGGGCCTAAAAATTCCAACCTGCCAGGGCTGGACAAACGCCGTCAGCGCCTGTATTGGTAGATTCCTGGACGCACAACCTCTATTGCGTCACCCATAGTGCGGTCGTCACAGGGCTCGTGACATCGCTGATCTGGTTTCGCCGCCGCATGTGGATGGTCCCTTTGCTGGGTTGGTGGTCGCATGTTGCGATTGATGTATTCACAAATTCTCGAGACTACTTTCCGGCCCCGATCCTGTACCCGTTTACCCAAGAAGGGTTCGATGGCATTGCCTGGAACACACCCTGGCTCCTCTTTGCCAACTATGCAGTGTTGTCTGTGACCTATCTGCTCCTGTATTTGACCCGGAAACGGACCGTCGCTTGAACCACTACCAAGACGGAACGCGATCGCGATGGATTCCAACGCGAGCCAGAATGATTCCGCCGATGGTAGTTGCAGCGTGGTCCGCCGCCAGCGGTATTCCGAGCGCCCTGGCGCATGGCACGGGAGAGCCGCTCGCGAGCTCGACCGGGCTTTGGCCATGGAGCAGCGATGTGCTGATCGGGTTGACAATCGCAGCCATCTTGTTTTGGCGCGGCAGCGTGCGTAGGGACGACAAAGGATCGCCGATATCGCGTGGTCGCGCGGTCTTGTTTTACAGCGGCCTGGGCGCCGTTTTCCTGGCTCTACAGACGCTGCTTGACGAGTCCGGGGGCTAGTTCACCACGCATCGCCGGGGCTGTATCCCATTTCTGAGCGTGGCTCTGACGATATTGTGTGAATTACACAGTGGTTTATTTAGGTCAACGACCTCGCACTCGGGCTGGTCGGCCTGATGCTTCTTGGATCGAGAAAGTCAGGGGCAGATGCCACAACACATGATCTCGGCTGGCGTTGCACCGGCTTCCGCAGCCACGAGCCCACGCCAATTGGCGTTGATCTCCCCCCAGGCAAGCGGTAGTCTATGAATGACCGCTATCAGGCATTAATTATTCCGATCGCTATGACAGCTTTTGGTCGATTGCCGGCACACATGAACGGCGGACGACCGGAACCCAAGATCATGCAATTGAACGTAAGCGCTCCATTAACTACGCCCTATCTCTGAGGCGAAAAATCTGGGATGCTGGTGTCCACGTTAACAAGGTGGACACCTATGATGGATAACAACTCAGAAGTATTGAGCGGCCTGGTACTCAAGCGCATCCGTGACGGACGCTGCCTCTATGACCCGCAGGTCAAGCAAGAACTGGTCAAGCGTGGTCTGCAACCTGGCGTGTCGGTGGCCGCTTTGGCCATGAAGCACGGAGTCAACGCGAACTTGCTACGCAAGTGGATCACGAAGTGGCAAAGTCTGAGCACCGTGCAGCACGCAGTGTCTGAAATGGCGGCGCAAAATACATCAGTATTTCTTGCGTTGCCAGTCAACAGGGCGACACCCCATGCGGCGGTGACGACGCTGGCCACAAAAGTATCTCCGGCATCGGCCAATTCAGTAACGCAACCCATGCACCTGCGTGTTCAATTGCCCAACGGCGTTGCCGTCGACTTCTGTGCACCCCCAATGCAGGATCTATCTGTGATCATGCAAACGCTGTGCAGCTTGCCATGTTCGAGCTAAACGCCACGCGCATGGTGTACCTGCACCGAGATGCCGTCGACTTTCGCAAAAACATCAACGGCTTGGCCAGTTTGGTTGAACATGCCCTGGGCATGAACGCCTTTGCCAACGCCGTCTTCGTGTTTGGCAACCGCAGACATGACCGCATCAAGATCCTAGGCTGGGATCGCAACGGGTTTTGGCTATTGCAAAAGCGATTGGAAGAAGCCCGCTTTAGCTGGCCGCGCAAAGACAGCAGCGTTATTGAGCTGAACGTGCAGCAACTGCACTGGCTGCTAGACGGGATAGACCTCTCGGCGATGCGCGGGCACGCTGCTGTGGTGTATCAAAAGGCGGCATAAAAGCGGCCAGAAAGTGTTCAAATAATTCTCGTTTTATGGCTGTTTTTAGGGAACTTTTTGAGAGGTAATTTGGTCCAATACCTCAATGAATCCGAGACTCGCCACTGAAGAAATCATAGCGCTAAAAGAAGCATTGAAAGATGCCACTCGGCGCAGTGAATTACTCAAAAGCGAACTGATTGTGGTGCGCACCGAGCGAGACTTGCTCAAAGAGCGGCTGAGTAAATTCATGCGCAAGATCTTTTCGGCCAAGAGCGAAGTCAGCAGCCAAAGCCAGAAGGATATGTTCTTTAACGAGGCTGAAGGCCTTGGCGCCCAAACCCGGGCGGCACAGCAAGAAGAAGTCCAAGCTGATGGCGATGGTGCGACCACCATCGATGTGCCAGCCCACCAACGCGCCAAGCGTGGGCGAAAACCCCTCGATCCAGCCTTGCCACGTACTGTTGTTCGCCACGAACTGCCCGAGTCTGAGCGCATCTGCCCGCATGATGGCGCTGCTTTGAAGGAAATTGGCGTTGAGGCCAGCGAACAGTTGGACATCATCCCCCAGCAAGTACGCGTGATTCGCCATGAACGCGTCAAATACGCCTGCCCCTGCTGCGACAGGCACCTGGCCCTGGCAGCCAAGCCCGCCCAAGTGATCCCCAAGGGATTGTTCAGCGAAGGATTGCTGGCCTGGGTGATTACATCCAAGTATTGCGATGGTCTGCCGCTTTACCGCCAGGCGGCTTTACTTGGACGCTTTGGTGGGAGTGACCTCTCGCGCAACACACTGGCGGCCAGCGTCGTGCGTGTGGGCCAGGCGGTGCAGCCGATCATCAACTTGCTGCGCGACCATTTGCTTGACGCCCCGGTCACGCATGGCGATGAAACCCAGATTCAGGTGCTCAAGGAGCCGGGTAAAAGTGCGCAGTCCAAAAGCTATATGTGGGTGCAGATGACGCAGGGTTCAGGCCCTGAAGGCACCGGGCCACCGATTCGACTGTTTGGCTATGGTGCATCGCGCAGCACGGCGGCGGCGCAAATCCTGTATTCGGGCATACGCCCTGGTGCAGTATTGATGACCGATGGGTATGCGGTGTACGACCAAATCACCAGAGCGCATCAGTTGGTGCACCTGGGATGCTGGGCGCATTGCAGGCGTGATTTCAATGATGCACTGCAGGCGTTGCCCAAAAATGCACGCACGCCAGAGCAGTTGGCGGCGCAGTTCATGGCACTCATCGGCCAGTTGTATGCCGTAGAGGCCCGAGCCCGTGAGCGAGGGCTCAGCCCGCAAGATTTGCTGGAGCAACGCCAACTCCTCAGTGTGCCAGTGCTGCAAAAGATCGAGGTTTTGCTGCTGGCCAATTTGCATGCAGTGCTGCCAGGCAGTTTGCTGGGCAAAGCCTTGCATTACTTGAGCAGTCAGTGGGCCAAGCTGAAGTTGTACGTCGCCAATGGTGCCTATCCGATTGACAACAATGCTTGCGAGAACTGCATTCGACCATTTGTGGTGGGCAGGAAAAACTGGTTATTCAGTGACACGGTGGCCGGTGCCAACGCCAGTGCCAATCTGTATTCGCTGTTGCAGACTTGTGCGGTCAATGGTGTGGATGGTTATCAATACCTGCGCGCATTGTTGGTGGCGTTGCCCAACGCTCAAAGTGCTGATGATTATGAAGCGCTGTTGCCTTGGAACATCGACTTGAAAGTTAACTCACTGAACTGACCGGCCGGCGGTTGTCAGCTTCAACGGCAAATCACAAGATCAGATCTGCGCCATTGCCAAGGGCGGGGTTAAATGACCGCTTACAATTGAACCGCCCTATTGCGGGCATTGATGGGCGACTCCTTACGCTGCTCAAGAGCCAGTCAATCAAGAAAACCAGCGTACTCGGTTGAATGACGGCTTCCGAGTTTTAGGGACTGAAAAATTCCCAAACTGCACCAGCATCGCGAATAACCGGTATGGAGAACTCGACGGAAATTCCCGGCTCACAATGACCGACCGGTTACGCTGCCTATGCACAGTTTAAAACTATGGACAGTTGACTGTTTTTCATC
>CAIMHL010000311.1 GCA_903840825.1 uncultured beta proteobacterium | reverse complement strand
CTCGTCCGCGCCGGACAATAACCCTCCCCCTGCCGATGTACAACTACGACACAGCGACACCTGCGATACAAACCCCAACTGCGACCGCATCGGGTGAGCCGACCAAGGCGATGCTCGATGAAATTCATGACCATCTGGTCTATGTGTTGAAAGAAAAGTTGGGTTGGATGGATGCCACCAAGCCCGAGATGGCCGCCGGTGGTGGCCATGTGGTGATTCGTTTTGAGCATGGCGGGCAGCGCTATGTGTTTCGGGTGGCCAAGCATGGTTTGCAGCAGCACAAGCGAACTATGCTGGCGTATCGGCATGTAGGGCATCTGGGTATCATCCCGGAAAAGGTGTACCACGACGGCGTCAGCCTGTTGGAGCGCCATGCAGATGGCGTCCCCTTGAATGCGCAAGTGAGTGATCCTGTGTTGCAGGAACTGGCCATACAACTGGCCCGGCTCCATGCCATGCCTGCGCAGGGCTTTGGTCCGCTAGACTTTGGAAACCAGGGTGCCTTTGCTGATGCCGGTGCTTACTTTCAGGCGCAACCAGCGGTAGATGTAGATTGGACAGAAATGGATTTGGTTGACGAGCAGCTCGTCGAGATCAATTCAGCCATCCTGGATGCCAACACAGTACCCCCAGCCTTGTTGCGTGCGCCTGTTCAGTTAGGTCATGGTGATTTGTGGCGCAACAACATTTTGATGACCACCACAGAGTTCAAAATTCTGGATTGGGACCACATTGGTGTCTACCCTGTTGAACGTGATCTGGCTTTTTTGTTGGAACTGGGTCTGAACGAAGCCCAGCGCGCGCTGTTTTTTGCCCACTACGCTCAGCGTGCGGCTGTTAACCCAGAGGTGTTGCGCTGGTTTGCCAAGCGCCATGTGCTGCGCGACCGGGGGCTGCGTTTGGGCAAGAAGCTGGAAAAAATCACGTCCATTGACACCATGAGGCCAGATGTGGTGATGGGCTCTGCATGAATGATGTTTTGCAGGCGTACAACTTTTTGCTGTTGCCCCAGTTCATCTCGCGGCAGCGGGCGCAGGCCCTTGCCAAAAGTCTGGAGCAGCAACACGCAGCCACGCCTTTGGTGTCGGACACCTTGGTGCCGGGGGCTCCGGCCGTGTATGACTTTTTACCTTTTGTGCGCTTGCTTATTGAAAAAATCCCACAGGTGGAGGCCTTGTCAGAAGAAAAGGTATTGCCTACCTACACTTATGCCAGGCTGTACAAACATGGCGAAGTGTTGCCCGTGCATGAAGATCGCGATGCCTGCGAATTGAGCTTGTCGCTGAACCTGGATGCCGACGAGCCGTGGCCGATTTGGCTCAAAACACCCGCAGGCGAGACCATGTCGGTAAGCCTGCAGCCGGGTGATGCGGTGATGTACTTGGGCTGCCAGACGCCACACTGGCGTGAACCGTTCGAGGGGCGCTTTTGCACCCAGGTATTTATGCACTATGTGTTTGCTTTTGGAACCCGCACTTATGCCTACTTTGACAAAAAACGTGTCCGCTGACTTGGCGTCGCAACCCGTACCGGGCACAACCCCCGCCGTTGCCGCCGCACAGCGAGCAGGACCATTGGTGCTGGACAGCCACCACCTGCGGCCGTATGTGGTCGTGCTGGAAAACGTGCTCAGTGCCGATTTTTGCGATCAGTTGATAGCTGAGTTTGCCGAGTCGGACGAGTGGCAGTTTGCCCGGATTGGCGACAAGACTGAGGTAGACCGCGACATCCGCAATGTAGATGTGATTGAGTTGTCTCAGCGCAGCATTTTGCAAAAGAATGCCAAGGTGCGGGAAGGATTCGAGCAAACCTTGTATGGGGCCGGGTTCAAGGCCGTGCGCCACTACCAGGGCTTGTTTCCGTTTTGCCGGATTGTGGAGGGTAGGGCGTTTGAACTGCTGCGCTACCACACCGGGGGTTTTTACCGCACGCACACCGATTCTTTCAAGAAGGTGCCGCGTGCACTCTCCTGTTCGTTTGCCTTGAATGATGATTTTGGTGGGGGCGACTGGTCGTTTTTCTGCGGTGACTACACCTTGCGTCCACCCAAAGGATCAGTGGTGTTGTTTCCTTCCAGTTTTATGTTTCCGCATGAAATTCTGGAAGTTACCAGTGGCACGCGATATGCCGTGGTGACCTGGATGATCTAGCCAGAGTAGGCTTGGTCCGCGTCTTGCGGATGGTCAAATCCTGGACTTACCCTTTTGAGAACCCCAACTGCTCCCGAGCTGTTTTTGCACAAACGCCAGGTGGCTGCGTTGGCGCTGGGTCAGGCTGCTGGCGGCCTTCTGGGCCAGCCATTGTGTG
>CAIMHL010000310.1 GCA_903840825.1 uncultured beta proteobacterium | reverse complement strand
TGGAGTCCCAACAAGATTTACTCAGAAGCAAAAGATGAATTAGGCTCAGGTGGCTATGACAAAGCCATCATTTTGTTCGAGAAACTTGAAGGGCGAGCAGCAGGCACGCCACTGGCCCAGCAGGCTCAAATTGACAAAGCCTATGCCCAGTACAAATCGGGTGATACGGCGCAGGCCTTGGCCACCCTTGAGCGATTCATGAGACTGCACCCCGCAAGCTCGGCCATGGACTATGCCCTGTACCTGAAAGGCATCATCAATTTCAACGACGATCTTGGGCTTTTCTCTAGGATCTCTCGCCAAGACTTAGCCGAACGTGATCAAAAAGCGTCCAAAGAATCCTTTGATGCCTTCAAAGAGTTGGTTGCCCGGTATCCAAGCTCTCGCTACGCTCAAGACGCAAGCCAGAGAATGACCTATATCGTGAGCTCGCTTGCGCAATATGAGGTGCACGTTGCCAGGTACTACTACCTTCGCGGCGCTTATCTTGCTGCCATTAACCGAGCCCAACTGGCCTTGACGGACTACCAAGGCATGCCTGCGATTGAAGAGGCCCTCTTCATCATGGTTAAGTCGTACGATGCGCTTGGTCTTGTCCAGCTTCGAGATGACACGAAGCGAATTTTGGACAAAAATTACCCGCAAAGTGAGTTTACAAGTCGCGGCTTTAAAACGAATTCTGATCCGTGGTGGAAGGTTTGGTAAGACTGCTGAGTTCTGCAAACAAAGCCTCCTCACTGTCGACCTGACGCATCGGTGGTAGCGACGCCATGAGTCTTTTGCCGTAACCCATGCGCTTCAAACGGCTATCGCCTATGACCAGCAAGCCACGATCAGACTCCCGCCTGATCAAACGCCCTGCTCCCTGCTTGAGCGCGATGGCCGCCTCAGGAATGAAGTAGCGGCTGAAAACGCTTTTTCCCATCGCTTCAAGTTGTTTGGAGCGCGCCTCAACCACGGGATCACTGGGCGGGGGGAAGGGAAGCTTGTCTATCACCAGCAGTTGCAAGCAATCCCCAGGCAAATCGACGCCCTCCCAAAATGACGCTGAAGCCACCAAAATGCAGCCCGGCTTATTGTCGAAATTTCCACTGCGAAAACGGTCTATCAGCTCTCTTTTGGGCAATTTCCCCTGTACAAGAATTTCAAGGTCACTGTTTCCCTTGAATTTCTGCTGTAGCGCATCGCTGATCGTCGCTAATGCGCGAAGTGTCGTGGTGAGCACCAAGGTTCGCCCAGAAATCACGGTCGCCATGCGGGCCACAAGCTCAGCCACTTGGACGCTGTGCTCGGGTTCATTGGGTTTAGGCAAGTTCATGGGGACATAGACGGCGGCCTGTTGCGCGTAGTCAAAGGGACTTGCCACCCTCAAAATTTCAGCATCCGTCAGGCCACAGGGCTCTGTAAACCAGCGCAATTCGGGATCATCGCCAAGCGTGGCTGAGGTAAAAATCCAGGCTTTATGCGACTCATTTTCAAGGCCTGACTTGATCAACTTGTTTTTAACCACGGCAGCAATATCAAGCGGGGCTTCTACCAAGCGCAGTTGCATACCGACATCAAGCCATCTGACAGCATCTTGTCGACAAGGCGCACCAAAAAGTGCCACACGCTCAAGCAGAGCATCACATCGCACACTGAGACGCATCAAGTCGGGCGACATCGCCTTCACGACAGACAATGAAAGATTGGCAATTGAGCAAGCACGCTCGACCTCTGCCATGGCCGCGAGCCAATCACCCTCGTTTGCCTGCTCTGGCGCGGTGGATACCCAACGCAGCTTGGAACCGGTCCTGACATTCCCGAGCAAGAGTCGAAGATCTCTCGCGGCACATTCGATATTGAAAGACAGTGTCGCCCAATCAGCGTAGCCACCCGCGAAGGTCGTTCCATTAGTTAGCAGATCGCGGGAGAAATCGATCAACTGCCCGCTGCTAAATTGCACGCCAAGAAACTGAACACCGGTCTCATTGAGTTGGTGAGCCTCATCAAATATGACCGCCTTGACTGTTGGCAGCAACTCCGCAACCCCAGAATCACGCACCGCCAAATCTGCGAAAAACAGATGGTGATTGATCACCACAATATCGGCAACCATAGCCTCTCTTCGGGCAAGATTGACATGGCACGCCTTAAATTGTGGACACTCAGCACCCACACAGTTGTCGCGGGTTGACGTCACCAAAGGTATCAAAGGTGAGCGCTCATCCAGGCCAGGAAGCTCTGCTAAATCGCCGGAGCGAGTCGTCAGTGCCCAAGACTCAATTTTGGCAAGTGCCTTTAGTTTTAAACCATCTGATGAATCCAGAGTTGTCCGGGCGCCTTCCAATCGGTGCAAACACAAGTAACTGCTGCGCCCTTTGAGCAAGGCAATTCGAATAGGCAGGTTCATCACACTGACCAGTTGCGGCAAATCGCGGCCAAATAATTGATCCTGCAAGGTTTTAGTCGCCGTCGAAAGTAATACGCGGTCACCACTCAGGAGAACAGGCACCAAGTAAGCAAAGGTCTTGCCAATGCCCGTGCCCGCCTCAACGACGAGAACACCGCCTTCTTCAATCACTCTCGCAACGGCAAGTGCCATTTCAGTCTGGCCTGAACGGGGCGAAAAAGTATCAAACGAGCGTGATAGAAGCCCGCCAGAAGCAAAAACATCGCCGACCGAGTCTTGCAAACTCATTCGACAGGGAGTGGTTGGGCAGGTTTATCGGCCTTTTTCTCCAAGCGGCTCTTATCACGGCTTAGACGGCGATCTTGGGCCTCTTTGATCTTTTGATCAAACTCCAACTTGTTTTTTGCTGCATTTTCAGCTGGGCTTGAGGCCCCCAAGGCTGGTGAGCTTAGCTGCTCCTTCGTGGCTGGAGAAGGCTTATTGAGTTGTTCAGCCTTTTTATTGGCGGCGTTTGTCTCCCGCTCAATTTGGGTTTTCAGGGACTCCTGTCGCCTTGAATTTTCCATCTCGAGTTTTTCTGGTGAAGTCTTTTCTCTAATTTGCTCTAGTTGCTTGATCGCCTTTTTTTTGCGTTCGAAATCGTTCAGGGCCACTTCCTGACGACGCAGGTCGTCGAACACCAACCGTCTTTGAGCACGCACTTGCTGCAAACAATCAAACACAGCAAACCTCGTGTAGCAAGTCTGCTCCAAGGCCTGGAAACGGGCCTCTTCAGTACGCCGTGCATCTTGGAGTTGCTGCTGAGTGAGGCCTTCCATGCTTACCTGAGCAGTAGCAGCTGCACACGAAAAGGCGGCCAGGCACACCCCAAGCAGTGTCTTCATGTCAGGCTTGTATCAACCATACGACGCTCAAGTGCCAAAAACTCACTTGATCGCATTTCATTCAGGCGTGAGACTGTTCGCGGAAATTCGTGGACCAAGGGACCCTCAAGATACAACAGCTCTGGAGCAACCTCGGCTGACAGGATCAACTTCACCCGGCGGTCATAAAGCACATCGACCAGCCAGGTGAAACGACGCGCTTGCGACGCCATATTCATCGGCATGTGCGGCACGTCACTCAGCAATACGGTGTGGAACTGGGTGGCAATTTCCAGGTAATCGTTTTGTGAACGGGGCCCACCACACAGAGTCTTGAAGTCAAACCACACCATACCGCCAGCCTTGCGGCGAGACCTGATTTCCCGGGCTTCAATGTGCAAAACAGGGTTTTCATCGGGGCATTCTGCAAGACGGTCGAACGCATCACGCATGGAGGCATCGGCAACAGCGCCAAGCGGTACATGGTAAAGCTCAAGCTGCTCCAGGGTGCGGCGACGGTAATCTGTGCCGTTATCCACATTGAGCACTTCCAGTTTTTGGTTCAACAAGGCAATGGCCGGCTTGATGCGATCGCGATGCAATCCGTTGGGGTACAAGTCATCGGGCTTGAAGTTGGACGTAGTCACCAAGCCAACGCCGTTGTCAAACAAGGCTGCCAACAGCCTGTGCAAAATCATGGCGTCGGTGATGTCTGCCACATGAAATTCATCAAAGCAAATCAAACGGTACTTTTTGGAGATGCGCTTACCCAACTCATCCAAAGGGTTGACCGTGCCCTGCAGACCTGCCAGCTCCCGGTGAACCTCGCGCATGAACTCATGGAAGTGCAACCGCGTTTTACGCCTGAGCGGCATCGCGTTGTAAAAGCAATCCATCAGGAAACTTTTGCCACGGCCCACGCCCCCGAACATATAAACGCCCCGAGGAATCTCTGGACGATTAATCAGCTTTTTGAAAGCGTTTGAGCGTTTTTCTTTGAAGTGAGCCCATTCTTGCGCACAACGCTCAAGGGCCTCGACTGCCCGAAGCTGTGCTGGGTCAGCGGTATAACCGCGCGCGACTAATTCGGCTTGATAGGCTTGTAAAACGCTCACGTAGTAAAACCCAGTTGCTATAGAAAAAAGAGCTGCTAAAGCCCTCTGGGCGGACCAAAGCAGCCATTTAAGTATAAATTAAAAATTCAATGTGCGCTTGTCGACGGCCAGTGCGGCCTCTTTTGTAGCTTCGCTCAATGAGGGATGTGCATGGCAAATACGGGCAATGTCTTCGCTGCTGGCGCGGAACTCCATCGCCACCACGCACTCAGCAATCAATTCGCTGGCCATGGGGCCGACGATATGAACGCCCAAGATTTCGTCAGTGGTCGCATCGGCCAGCATTTTTACCATGCCTGTCGTGTCGCCCAATGCCCGAGCGCGTCCGTTGGCCAAAAACGGGAAAGTACCCGATCTGTAAGCCACGCCATCGGCTTTGAGTTGCTGCTCATTGCGGCCCACCCAAGCGATCTCGGGGCTGGTGTAAATCACCCAGGGGATCGTGTTGAAATTAACGTGACCATGCTGACCGGCGATACGCTCGGCCACCGCAACGCCCTCTTCTTCCGCTTTGTGTGCCAGCATAGGGCCACGCACCACGTCACCCACCGCCCAAATACCGGGCAAATTGGCACGGCACTGCTCGTCAACCACAATCGCGCCGCGCTCATCCAAGGCCAAACCGACTGACTCAGTGTTTAAACCGATGGTGTTGGCCACGCGGCCAATGGAGATGATCAATTTATCCACCTCCAGCGTCTGTGCTTCACCTTTGGCGTTGGTCCAGGCCACGCTCACGCCTTTTTTGCCGGTCTTGATCTCACCCACCTTGACGCCCAGCTCAATTTTCAAACCTTGTTTGACAAAGGCTTTGTGCGCTTCTTTGGCAATTTGCTCATCGACAGCGCCCAAGAAGGTTGGCGAACCTTCAAGAATAGTGACTTCCGAGCCCAAACGGCGCCAGACCGAGCCCATTTCCAAACCAATCACACCAGAGCCTATCAAACCCATGGTCTTCGGCACAGCGCCCAGCGCCAAAGCACCTTCATTGGAGAGGATCAGGTCTTCGTCAAATGGAGTTCCTGGCAATGCGCGTGCGTTAGAGCCTGTTGCCACAATAATTTGCTTGCCGACCAGCATTTCTTCTGAAGCGCCTGCGACCTTGATTTCGTAGCCGCCCTCCACAGCTTTGACAAAAGAGCCACGGCCGTGAAAGAAAGCGACCTTGTTCTTCTTCAGCAGGTATTGAATACCGTCGTTGTTTTGTTTGATGACCATGTCTTTGCGTGCAACCATTTTGGCCACATCAAGACTTAAACCGGACACTGAAATACCGTGATCTGCAAAGTGGTGGCTGGCATGGTCAAAATGCTCGCTCGACTGCAGCAGCGCTTTACTGGGAATACAACCGACGTTGGTGCAAGTGCCGCCCAAAGCCGAACCACCCTTGGCGTTTTTCCACTCATCAATGCAGGCCACGTTCATGCCCAGTTGGGCTGCGCGAATAGCGGCAATGTAGCCACCAGGGCCGCCACCGATGACGATCACGTCGAATTGTTTGCTCATGAAAATTCCAGTATTCGATTAAAAAACAACCCGTGCACAAAGCCCAAGACCTTGCCACGGGGTTTATCGCTCAGCTTGATTAATTAAATATCAAACAACAAGCGTGCGGGGTCTTCCAGCGCTTCTTTCATCGCCACTAAGCCCAACACGGCTTCGCGGCCGTCAATGATGCGGTGGTCGTAGCTCATGGCCAGGTAATTGATGGGTTGGACCACAATTTGGCCATTCACGACCATTGCACGGTCTTTGGTCGCGTGAACGCCCAAAATTGCGGACTGTGGTGGGTTGATGATGGGGGTTGAGAGCATCGAGCCAAACGTGCCGCCATTCGATATGGAGAACGTACCGCCAGTCATCTCTTCCATGCTCATCTTGCCGTCACGCGCCTTGGCACCGTACTCGGCAATCTTCTTCTCGATGTCTGCAAAGCTCATCTGATCTGCGTTGCGCAGGATAGGCACAACCAAGCCGCGGGGTGAGCCCACCGCAATACCGATGTCGAAGTAGCCGTGGTAGACGATGTCATTGCCGTCAACCGAGGCGTTGAGCACAGGGAATTTCTTCAAGGCATGAACAGCGGCCTTCACAAAGAAGCTCATGAAACCAATTTTGATGCCATGCTCTTTCTCGAACTTATCCTGGAAACGCTTGCGCATGTCCATGACCGGTCCCATGTTGACTTCATTGAAGGTCGTCAAAATGGCGTTGGTGGACTGTGATTGCAAGAGACGTTCAGCCACACGAGCACGCAAGCGGCTCATAGGCACGCGCTGCTCAGGACGCTCGCCCAAGGCCACTGGGGCGCTAGCCACCTGAGGCAACAATGCCACTGGCGGTTTCACGGGCATGGGCGCGACAGCTACTGCTTTGGGTGCAGCAACGGCCACCAAAACATCACCTTTGGTCACGCGGCCATCTTTGCCTGTACCGGCAACCGAGCCTGCCGCCAACTGGTTGTCTGCCATTAATTTAGCGGCAGCAGGCATGGCCACACCGGCCATGCTGTTGCTAGCAGAAGGGGCCGCAACCGAGGCTGGGGCGGCCGCAGGAGCGGCTGCGGCTGCAGATGTTGCGGCACCTGCTTTGGCTTCTGTGTCAATACGGGCAATGAGCTGCTCAGCGCCCACAGTAGCGCCGTCAGCTACCAGCAATTCGACCAACACACCCGCAGCAGGGGCAGGCACTTCCATCACCACTTTATCGGTCTCGACTTCAATCAGGATTTCATCGATCGTGATGGCGTCTCCAACTTTTTTCTTCCATTGCAACAAAGTGGCTTCGGCCACGGATTCAGACAGCTGGGGGACTTTTACTTCAACGATAGCCATATCAATTCTTTCGGTATTTATTTGAGATTATTTGGTGAGGACGAAGCCTTTGAGCTTGGTGAAAGCGCCTTCAACGAGTGCTTTTTGCTGCTCTTGGTGCAAGTGCGAGTAGCCCACCGCTGGAGAAGCAGAGGCGGCACGACCTGAGTAGCCCAGCTTTTGTCCGTCTGCCATATTTTCATGAATATAGTGCTGAACAAAGAACCATGCGCCCTGATTTTGCGGCTCATCCTGGCACCAGACGATGTCCGTGGCGTTGGGGTATTTTTTGATTTCGTTCGAAAAAGCTTTGTGCGGGAACGGATACAGCTGTTCAACGCGCAAGATGGCGACGTCGTCGGCCACCTTCTCTTCGCGTTTTTTCACTAAATCGTAGTAAACCTTGCCGGAGCAGGCCACGATACGTTTGACTTTGTCCGCCTTCAGTTCCTTGTTCTCAGGAATCACGGTCTGGAAGCTGCCCTTGGTGAACTCGGACACAGGCGAAGCAGCGTCTTTGTTACGCAGGAGTGATTTGGGGGTAAAAATCACCAACGGCTTGCGCAGGTTCCGAACCATCTGACGACGCAAAACGTGGAAAATCTGGCTGGCTGTGGTGGGCTGAACAATTTGCATGTTGGTGTCCGCAGACAACTGCATGAAACGCTCTAGGCGCGCCGAGCTGTGCTCAGGTCCCTGGCCTTCATAGCCATGCGGCAGCATCAGGGTGATGCCGTTAACACGGCCCCACTTGACTTCACCTGAGGCAATAAACTGGTCAATCACCACTTGCGCACCGTTGGCAAAGTCGCCAAATTGCGCTTCCCAAATCACCATCGTGTGAGGATCCGTGGAGGCGTAACCGTATTCAAAGGCCAATACCGCCTCTTCAGACAAGATCGAGTCAATCACGACAAAGGGGGACTGGCCGTCTGCGACGTTTTGCAAAGGCACATAAGAGCCGGTATCCCACTTTTCGCGCTTTTGATCATGAATCACGGCGTGACGGTGGGTAAAGGTGCCGCGGCCCGAATCTTCACCCGACAAACGCACCGGGTAACCACTGGCCACTAGTGAAGCAAAGGCCATGTGCTCACCCATACCCCAGTCCACAGGCGTATCGCCGCGACCCATCGCAGCGCGGTCGTCATAGACCTTGCGAACCAATTGGTGTGGGGTTACGCTGTCAGGAATAGTCGTGATTTTTTCAGACAAGCGCTTCCACTCAGACAAGGGAATGGAGGTGTCGCCTGCATCCGTCCACTTCTTACCGAGGAATGGTGCCCAGTCGACAGCGTACTTGCTTTTAAAGTTGCTCAGGATAGGGTCAATGGTGTGCTTACCCGAGTCCATGGCCGCACGGTAAGCGCGCGCCATGTCATCACCCAAAGTCTCGCCCAAACCTTGCGCTGAAAGTTTGTCGGCATACATTTTCCGGGTGCCGGGGTGAGCAGCAATCTTCTTGTACATCAATGGCTGCGTCAGCGCTGGGGTGTCTTGTTCGTTGTGACCCAACTTTCTAAAGCAAGTAATGTCCAACACCACGTCCTGACGGAACTCCATGCGGAATTCCAGGGCCAACTGGGTGGCCAGCACCACGGCTTCAGGGTCATCGCCATTGATGTGTAAGACTGGTGCCTCAACCATCTTGACAATATCGGTGCAGTAAACCGACGAGCGCATGTCGCGCGGGTCTGAGGTCGTAAAGCCAATCTGGTTGTTGATGATGATGTGAACCGTGCCGCCGGTGGTGTAGCCACGGGTTTGGGCCAAGGCCAGCGTTTCTTGGTTAACGCCTTGACCACCGAAGGCTGCGTCACCGTGCACCAACACAGGCAACACTTGCTTGCCTAACGGGTCAGCACGGCGATCCATACGGGCACGCACAGAGCCTTCAACCACGGGGTTCACAATTTCAAGGTGTGAAGGATTGAAGGCCAGACTCAAGTGAACCGGGCCGCCGGGCGTGGAAACATCAGAGCTAAAGCCCTGGTGGTATTTCACATCTCCGCTTGGGAGTTCTTCGGGTGCGGTGTGGTCAAACTCGGCAAACAAATCCGCAGGCAATTTGCCCAGGGTGTTGACCAGCACGTTTAAACGACCCCGGTGGGCCATTCCAATCACGATCTCTTGAACGCCTTTGGCGCCAGCTGACTGAATCAACTCGTCCATGGCGGCAATAAAACTCTCGCCACCTTCGAGTGAAAAACGCTTTTGACCCACATACTTGGTGTGCAGGAAGCGCTCAAGGCCCTCAGCAGCGGTCAAGCGGTCAAGAATCTGTTTCTTTTTCTCGGCATTAAAGCTGGGCTTGCTGCGAATGCTTTCCAATTTTTGCTGCCACCAGCGCTTTTGATTTTGGTCGCTGGTATACATGTACTCGACACCAATCGTGCCGCAGTAAGTCTCACGCAGAGCATTCATCAACTCGCGCAAAGACATGGTCTCTTTGCCAAAGAAAGTGTTGCTGGTGTTGAAAACCGTTTCCTGGTCGGCATCGCCAAAACCATAAAAAGCGGGGTCAAGCTCTGGGATGTTGTCGCGCTCAGTGCGCTTCAAGGGGTCCAGATCAGCCCAGCGCTGTCCAACATTGCGGTAGGCGGCAATCAGCTGCTGAACGGCGGTGCGTTTGCGCCCCATCTCGATATCAACATTGGCTACCACCACTTTAGTGCCACCGCGCTTGGCGCGTTCAGCAAAAGCATTGATCACGGGCTGGTGAGGGACGTCTTTGGCGTTACTGCCATCAACCGCTGGGACATGCTGCAGGGCGTCAAAATAATCGCGCCATGATTCGGTGACGCTACCGGGGTTGGCCAGGTAGTTTTCGTATATCTCTTCGACGTACGGTGCATTGCCACCAAATAAATAGGTGTTCGCCTGATAGGCGTTAAAGATCGAGTTTGATTCACTCATATTCCGCTGACCTCCGTTTCCCTTTAGGAAACATTAGCTGGTTAAAGCTGATTGATAATTAACCTTCCGCGACCCGGCTTGACCGTTTGGCGGATGCGACTGTGGCGTGGAAGGGCCTAGTAACTCACTCAATTGTGCCACTAAAAGAAATATCGACTGAAGTCTCCTTTGGGTCAACGCAATTAAGCTGCGATCAAATCTTTGATTTGCTGGAGCGCGCCGGGGTCATCCATGGTGGTTAAGTCCCCCGGATCACGCCCCTCGCAAACAGCCTGAAGCTCTCGACGACGCAGCAGCTTGCCGCTTCGAGTTTTTGGCCGTGTATTGACGAAACGAACGCGGGCAGGACGCGCCACAGCCCAGATCACGGTCAACCATCTTCATGATTTCGCCTTCCAGCTTTAAGCAGGTAGCGTCATCCACCAGCAAACTCGCGTCTTTAACGACTGCAAACGCCATAGCCACCTGGCCTTTGAGCTGATCCGCCACGCCCACCACCGCCACCTCGG
>CAIMHL010000309.1 GCA_903840825.1 uncultured beta proteobacterium | reverse complement strand
GTGATTCCAATTGCCGGTGACCTGATCACCAGCGACATCGCCATGGCGCTACGCACGCCGACCAAAGACGCCGAAGAAATCAAAGTTGAAAGCGGCTATGCCAAACAGATGCTGGCTGATCCAGATGCACAAGTCGAAGTGCCCGGTTTGGGCGACCGGGGTCCACGCATGCTTAGCCGCCAGGCTTTGGCCGGTGTGATCGAGCCGAGGGTAGAAGAGATTTTCTCCCTGGTTCACCAGATCATGCGCGAGTCAGGTTTCGAGGAAATGCTGTCCAGCGGCATCGTGCTCACAGGCGGTAGTTGTGTCATGCCGGGCATGGTCGAACTGGGCGAGGACATCTTCCTCAAGCCGGTACGCCGGGGCATTCCGCGCTATTCAGGTTCCCTGTCCGACATGGTGGCGCATTCCCGGGCATCGACGGTGATGGGTCTGCTGGAAGAAGCGCGCACCGCACGATTGCGGGGCTTCAAAGTAGCGCAAAAAAACGGCTCTATGAAAACTGCATTTGGCCAGGTTAAAGACTGGTTTGTCGGTAATTTTTAATGATAATTAGCAAACTTTGGCTGGCGCGGGGAAGCCCTCCTTTTAGGGGGAGAAATATTTGATCAAGTACGAAAAATATTTCCAAAATGATAGCAGTAAACCCAATTAACTGTTCAATAATCTAGGTATCAGGAGAGAAAAATGTCCATTGAAATGATTGAAGACCAAGCGTTCCATCAAGGCACACAAATCAAGGTGATTGGGGTCGGTGGCGGTGGCGGCAACGCCGTAGGCCACATGATTGCCAGTGCCGTGCAAGGTGTGGAATTTATCTGTGCCAACACCGATGCGCAAGCTCTCGGTAGCAGCCATGCGCACAAGAAAATTCAACTCGGTCAAAGTGGCCTTGGTGCGGGCAGCAAGCCTGAAAAAGGCCGTGAAGCGGCTGAGTTGGCTGTTGATGACATTCGTGCTGCCATTGATGGCGCACACATGCTCTTCATCACGGCTGGCATGGGTGGCGGCACCGGCACCGGCGCAGCACCCGTGATTGCACGCGTGGCGCGCGAGATGGGCATTTTGACCGTTGGCGTTGTCACCAAGCCTTTCGACTTTGAAGGCGGCCGTCGCATGACCAATGCCGACAATGGCCTGGCTGAACTCGAAGCCAATGTCGACTCCCTGATTGTGGTCTTGAACGAGAAGCTGCTCGATGTATTGGGTGACGATGTGACCCAGGATCAGGCGTTTGGACATGCCAACGATGTGCTGAAAAACGCCGTCGGCGGTATCGCTGAAATTATCAATGTGCCGGGCGACGTGAACGTCGACTTTGAAGACGTGCGCACCGTCATGGGTGAGCCGGGCAAAGCCATGATGGGCACCTCGGTGGCTGCAGGTCCTGATCGTGCACGTATCGCCGCTGAACAAGCGGTAGCTTGCCCCTTGCTCGAAGGCATTGATCTGTCAGGCGCCAAAGGCGTCCTGGTCTTGATCACCGCCGCCAAAGGCTCCTTGAAACTGAGCGAGTCCAAGCTGGCCATGAACACCATTCGTGCTTACGCCTCGCCAGACGCCCATGTCATTTACGGCACGGCCTACGATGACGCGTTGGTTGACCAGATTCGTGTCACTGTAGTGGCCACCGGTTTGAGCCGGCAGGGCGTGCGCGCCAAACCTCAGTTGCAAGTGCTGCAGCGCACCGGTACTGACAACGTGCCCTTCCAGGTGTCTGCCAATCATGCTATTGCCTCGGGTTCTTTGAGCGTTGGCATGGGTGCAAGCAGCAACATGGCGCCTGCCGGACTGGCCCAGCCTGACTACCACTCTATGGCCACCCCCAGCGTCTGGCGCACCCGTGACCGCACCCAAGCGGCAGCCAAGGTGGATGCACTCGCCTCAGGTGGTATGGATGATTTTGAAATCCCGGCATTTTTGCGGAAACAGGCGGATTGATAAAATCCGTTTGTGATCAAACAAAGAACCCTTAAATCTCTCACCCGTGCCGTTGGTGTTGGCCTGCATTCAGGCCAACGCGTAGAGATCACGCTGCGCCCCGCGCAGCCTGATACCGGCATCGTTTTTCGGCGGGTCGATTTACCTCAGCCGGTTGATATTCCTGTATCGGCCACCGCTGTATCGGATACGCGCTTGGCCTCCACCTTGTCCAAGGGGGACGTCAAGGTGTTCACGGTCGAGCATTTGATGTCAGCCTGCGCCGGGCTAGGCGTCGATAATCTTTATGTTGATATCACCGCCGAGGAGATTCCAATTCTCGACGGTTCAGCCGCTTCCTTTGTTTTTTTACTGCAAAGCGCCGGCATTGAATTGCAAAACGCCCCCAGGCACTTCATCCGCCTAACAAAGCCGGTAGAAGTACGTGAAGGGCAGGGCTCTGCCGAGAAGTGGGCACGTCTTGAGCCCTACCATGGTTACAAACTCAGTTTTGAGATCGACTTTGACCACCCTGCGGTCGATGCCACAGGGCAAGGTGTGGTGTTCGACATGAGCGTGGACTCGTATGCCAAAGACATTGCCCGTGCCCGCACGTTTGGCTTCACCAAAGACGTCGAGATGATGCGCGCTAACGGGCTTGCCTTGGGCGGTGGTCTGGACAATGCCATCGTCATGGATGACTACAAAATTCTGAATGCCGAGGGGCTTCGCTATGAAGATGAGTTCGTCAAGCATAAGATTTTGGACGCGATGGGCGATCTTTATTTGATAGGCAAACCTTTTTTGGCCAGCTACAGTGCCCGGCGCTCAGGCCACGGACTCAACAACTTGCTGCTGCGAGAGCTGCTCAAGCGCACGGACGCTTGGGAGGTTGTGACCATTGATGATGACAAGTTGGCCCCCAAGGGCTTTGCCCAATTGGCCAGCGCTTGGTGATCGTTTTTCTTTAGGAAGTAAAGATGCTGCTTTTTCGATGGCTCTTTTTGTTGCTCCTGCTCGGCGCCTTGGTGTCTTTTGCCTTTTACGCCGCCACTGGAGCGCCGCAATACAAACGGTATGGACTGTTGACCTTGAAGTGGACCGTGATCACGGCCTTGGGCTTCTTCGCGGTTCTTATTTTGGAGCGCATTGCCTGAACAGGCCCTAAAAAAAACCGGGCGCACGGCCCGGTTTTCATGATTTCAAAGCGGGCTTGATGCCCGCTTTTTTAATGACTGATTAATGACTGATTAATGACCGGATGCGCCTGCAACACCGGGTGATCGTACCAAAGCCGATGATAAAAATCAGCACGTAGAAGTAGCCGATCTAGGTCGTGGCCCAATGCACGGATTTACGTGCTTGCTTGGCGTCAGGCACGGTGTAGAAGCGCG
>CAIMHL010000308.1 GCA_903840825.1 uncultured beta proteobacterium | reverse complement strand
CGGGATGGCGAGATGGCCGGTGCTGACGTCAAAATTGCTTACACCTGGGTCCCCTTGGCGATACCCGGCGCCAAACCGGCGCTGGTGCAAGTGGCCGAGACGCTGGAGAAACGCTCGGTGCTGGCCACTGAAATTGTCAAAGGCGTGATGCTGCCGCAGTTTGTCATTTTGCCCATGGCCGTGCTGCTGGTGTGGCTGGCGCTGGTACAGGCCATTCGCCCCTTGAACCAGCTTGAAGAGCGCATTCGCGCCCGCAAACCCGACGATTTAAGCCCGATTGACGCCAAGGCCGTGCCCCTGGAGGTAGCACCCTTGGTGTATTCGGTGAACGACCTGCTGCTGCGCCTGACCGACTCCATCGCCACGCAAAAACGCTTTTTGGCTGATGCCGCGCACCAGCTTAAAACCCCGCTGGCGGGCTTGCGCATGCAGGCTGATCTGGCCCAGCGGGAAGGGGCGGATACCGACGCGCTCAGGCAATCCCTGCGACAAATCGGTCGCTCCAGTATTCGGGCAACGCACACTGTTAACCAGTTGCTGGCCCTCGCCCGTGCTGAAAGCAGCGGCTCTGCCATGCCCCGGCGCACCTGCGACCTGGCAGAGCTCACCATGTCGGTGGTGCGCGATTGCGTGCCCAAGTCGCTGGAGCAGCGCATCGATCTGGGCTACGAAGGCGCGCAGCCCAACAGCCCGGGTGGGCAACTCCAAGGCAACCCCACACTACTTAAAGAACTCATCCGCAATTTGGTCGACAACGCCATCAACTACACCCCGTCAAGCCAGGAGAATCCCGGCGTCATCACGGCGCGCGTGCTGATTGACCGTTTTGGCAAAACGCTGGTGCTGCAAGTCGAGGATTCCGGGCCTGGCGTGCCCGAGGTTGAGCGCGAGCTGATTTTTCAGCCTTTCTACCGGGCCCTGGGCACAGAGGTCGATGGCTCAGGCTTAGGCCTGCCCATCGTGATGGAAATTGCCCATCAGCACAATGCCACGGTCAGCATGGAAGACGCCCGCCCTGGCACCATGCCCCCAGGGGCCCGGTTCAGCGTGAAGTTTATGGCCGAATAAAGTGCCAGCGCTTCAGGGACAAGGCACCAGTGCCTTGTCCGCCAGCGCGGGTTGCAAGGCATCCAGCTGGGTTTGAACGGTCGATGGGGTAGTGTTGAGTTTAAGCATCAAGCCGCCAATTTCGGCGCGCTCCAGCATGACCCGGGCCGTGCGCACGCCGCGCTTGAAAAACCCCTCCAGCGCGCTATTGGCTGCGGCTTGGCTTGGGTAGTGGCCCAAAGACAAGCCCAGGCCCAACTCGGGGTTGAGCAGGGGTTCAACCGTCAGGCCCAGGGCGCGTAGCTGTGCCCGTTTTCTGGCCAAGTCTTCCGCCGTGGGATACCGGCCCATGAAAACAATCCAACGTGCGGGCTCAGAGGCTGCCTCCAGCGTCCAGGCACCCACCTCCGGGCTGGCGGTCAAGGCACTGCGCAGCACCTCAGCCTGGGCCAAGCTGAGCAAACCTGCTTGCAGACACTCGGACGCCCGCAGGCCCACTGGGGGCGTCATAAGCTGTTTGAGCGCTTCAGGGGTGAGCAATTGCAAGGCCTCGGGTTTAATTTGCTTTGACAGCCGCTCGGGTTCCGTCTGTTTTTCGGGGGCAAACCCCACGCTTTGCAGCAGACCGTGCGACCAGGCGAAGTAAGCCCCATTGGCCAGAACCAAGAGCACAACAAAGAGGCGCAGCATCAGTTGAATCATCGGTAAAGTGCCAAGACTAAAGGGGTGCGGACTTCTGCGCTGGGCGCACGCTCACCTCGGAGCTGGTCACTTTTTGCAAGCCCTGGGCGCTCAGAACCTGCAGGGCGCCTACTTCATCGACGCCTTGCGCCCGCCCCGTCATGCCGTCGCTAAGCACAAGGTCAAGGCCCGCCAAGGCGTCACGCGCATTGAAGCGGGCCTGAAAAGGTGAAAAACCACTGCGCTCAAACGCTTTCAGGGTTTGGATGAGGGCAGGCGCAACTCGCTGCAACACGTCTGGCGCCTCCATGCCTGGCAGCAGTTCTTGCAGCCAAGCCGGTGGGGTAGCCAGGCGGTCACCACTTCTTGTGTGAAGGTTGATACCTACCCCCACCACCGCGTAGCGGGCACCGGGCGTCTCCGCGATGCCCACGGTTTCTATCAAAATGCCTGCCAGTTTGCGGCCCTGAAAATACACGTCGTTAGGCCATTTCAGGCTTAACGCGGGGTGCAGACTTTCCACCAGGCTCAAGCCGACCGCCAAAGACAGCCCCGACCAATCACGGGGGGCCAGGGGAATGCCGATTGAAAAAGTCAGCGATGCAGGCAACGAGGAGGCGCTTTCGGACCCTGCGCCACTGTGCCAGTCGCGCCCCAATCGGCCCCGCCCAGCGGTTTGGTGCTCGGCCACCAGCAGCACGGGGTCAAAACGACCGGCTCGGGCTCGGCGCATCAGCTCGGTGTTGGTGGAGTCGATCTCGGGCAATATTTCGACCGTAAAGCCGGGTAAGTCAGGCACTACGGCCTCCCAAACAGCCTCAGCAGGCCAGCGCAAGGGCGTGTTCATGGGCTTTTAGCGGCGTCCGCGCTTTGGGGCCAGCAAGGTGCCCCGGCAGTTGTCTGAGCCGCACCAGCAAGGGTATTCGGCCTTGAGCTTGGCGGTGTAGCGCTCGTCAATGATCAGGCCGTAGTCGTAATTGAGCTCAACGCCTGCGCTGATGTTGCGCAGCGCCTTGATGAAAATACGGCCATTTTTCTCCTCGGCCTCGCAGTTGGGCGCGCAGGCGTGGTTGATCCAACGCGAGGAGTTGCCGCCAAAGAGGGCGTCAATCACATGATTCTCGTCAATATGAAAGTAAAACGTGTGATTGGGGTCGGCCGGGTCGTGCGGGTGACGGGCCTGGGCTTCGGCCCAACTGATCACCTCG
>CAIMHL010000307.1 GCA_903840825.1 uncultured beta proteobacterium | reverse complement strand
TCATCAGAGTTATCCATAATCTCCCTATGCAGTTTCACACCATTTTGACATCGATTTCGCTGATCAGCGGCCTCACATTCTCACTGCTTGGCGTGGCGCACGCCCAAGGCAAGCCCCAAGACACCCCCCAAAGCGATGCGGCCATCATTGAGATGAACCAAGCGTTCAGTAAGTTGGACCGCAAGCGCCTCACCGCCCTGTTGCCCCAAGTCAAAGGTCACACGCTGGAAGCCTGGGGCGCCTATTGGGAATTGCGCGCTCGCCTAGACACGGCAGGCCCTACTGAAATCAAGGATTTTCTGGGTCGTTTTGCTGGCACCTACCAAGAAGACCGCTTGCGCAATGACTGGTTGCTGATGATGGGGCAACGTCGCGAATGGACCAACTTCAACGCCGAGCATGGCAACTACCGCATGAATGACGACCGCGAAGTGCGCTGCTACGGCTATGCGGCTGACTATTTGCTCAGCGGCGTTGACGGCTCCGCTGAATTGAAGCGTCAGTGGTATGGCGCTAAAGACGCAGACGATGCGTGCACCTTTGCCGCCGAGACCCTGCATGGGGCCAAAAAAGTGACCGATGCCGACATCTGGCGCAAAGCCCGCATGGCGATGGAGGCCAACCGGCCCCGCTCGGTCAAAAATGCGGTGGAAATTATTTCTGCGTCGGCTGCCAAGCCCTTGGAGGCCATTCAAAGCAACGCCAGTAACTACCTCACCAAAAAAGTTTTCACCTTCACCCAAACAGCCAAAGAGACCGTTGTGCTGGCCCTGATTCGCATCGCCATGACCGATCCGGAAGCTGCAGCCAGTGCACTGGAAATACGCTGGGGCACACACCTGAGCTCGGAGCAACGCTCCTGGGTTTGGGGCGTGATTGGCAAGCAAATTGCCCAGCGCTTGACGGGTGACGCCAACGCCGCCTTTGCCAAAGCCAAGGACAGCGAATTGAGCGACGAACACTTGGGCTGGAAAGTGCGCGCAGCTTTGCGCCATGCCCAATGGGCAACGGTGCTGTCTGCCACGCAGGCCATGAGCTCAGAGGCACGCCAGGACGCTACATGGGTTTACTGGCAGGCCCGCGCCATGCTGCAATTGGCCAAAACTGACGCTGACCGTGCCGAGGCCATGCACCTCATGGGCAACATTGCCAGCGTACGCGGCTTTTACGAGCAACTGGCCCTGGAAGAACTGGGTCAACGCATCTCGACCCCAGCCAAGCCCTTGGCCCTCACCCCGGAAGAAAAAGTAAATGCCCGCACCAACCCAGGCCTCGCCCGGGCTTTGTATGCCATTGCGATGGGCTTGCGCTCTGAAGGTGTTCGCGAATGGAACTACAGCACCAATCTGCACCAAAAAGGCGGCATGAATGACCGTGAACTGCTGGCCGCCGCCGACTTGGCCTGCCAGCAAGAGGTGTGGGACCGCTGCATCAACACCAGCGAGCGCACCAAAACGCTGCTTGATTTTGAGCAGCGTTTCCCCATGCCGCACAAGAAAGCCGTGGTGCAACGCGCCAACCAGATTGGTCTAGACCCGGCCTATGTGTATGGACTGATTCGCCAGGAAAGCCGCTTCATCATGGACGC
>CAIMHL010000306.1 GCA_903840825.1 uncultured beta proteobacterium | reverse complement strand
CTCCACCATGCGCCGGGTGTAGCACGATGGGCAGACACCCCGGCCTTTGCAGGAATAGGCCACAAAGTAGTCATGCCCGCAGTCATCACTACCCAAGCCCGGGCAAAGCCATGGGCAAAGATGCCGCATTCGAGGTATTTGCGAAAGGCCTGACGTACATAAGGCTTTGGGGTGTGGTGATCTCCTTGGCCGTCGAACTGGCCGCAACTGGCCAACTCAAACCAGATCTCGAAGTGCTCGGCTATGGTTTGGTACAGCAGAGTCCGCTCGGGGTGACGCGGGTTGTAGAGCTTGGACTTTGCACCCGCTGGCCCGCCCGCGTGTGAATGCGCTTGCGTTGGGCGTGCAGTGGCGGGCATGGGGCGGTGCCAGCATGGGCTGGGTGCCTCATGATACTGGGTTTATATCCAGCATTACGCACTTCTCTTCTGTCAGTGGAAAGCCCGGTCACTCCTGAATTAATAGCTGTTCACATAGATTTCACGGTGGCTAGGCTGGTATGGCGCATACCTTGGCCAGCCACGCCGCCTTGCTCATCAGCCTGTGCGTGGTCTTGACGCCCCTGGCGCAGTGGTGGCTGCTGGGCCAGCGCCCAGGGCCGGTGATTTGGGTGTTTTCAGGGGTATCGGTTGTGGGTGCCGCACTGCTGAGCGGCGGACTGTCGGAGGGTGTGATGGCAGCAGGCAGCCTGATGCTGGCCCTGCTCACCCCGGGCGGCCTGCCACCCCTGCCGACTGCCCCCGCCTTTTGGCAGCACCAGTGGCGATGCTCTAACAATGTGTTGACGGTGAGGTCTTCTAGCGTCAGCACGGGGGTTTCTTTCGCTGCTCCGAAGCGCATCAGGTTGGTCAAAGCATCTTTGTAACAGATAACGGTAGCGGGGCGAACGAGCCTATGTTTGAGGTAGTTTGTTAAAAGTTTATCTAGATTCAAAATCGATTCACGCGGCCAGTCGGCAATGCCGCGCATCAACATGGCCATGGCCTCACGCGGGGAGGGCGGCAGTTGTGGGCACCACCACGTTACATCCGCGTGCAGCGTTGCCATGTGCTGCGCCATGGTGCGGGCCTTGAGCGATTGCGGAGACGAGCGGAAACCATGGAGGTAGAGGAGGTGGGTGAGGGGCGTTTTGGTTGGGTTTGCGGGCATGGGGCGAATGATAGGGGCGAAAAAAAGCCCCGCTTTGGCGGGGCTTTTGTCTACTTTAGTGAATCGCTAAATCAGTTGTAGAGAAAGACGGCACTTTTTGAGGTTCCGTCAAGCATGCGATAACCAAACAACAATGCACGGCCGCTTACAACGCTCTTGAATGTCGTGTTTGCAGGCGCTGTCACCACAGCCGTCGTCGTCCCTTTTGTAACATTAACGCCAGTGCTGTACGCGTTTAGGGCTGTCCATGCAGATGCAGTTCCAATTTGTTGAGCTGCGGAATTTTGGACCCAGTCAAGAGACAAGGAGCTGGGCGTTCCGTTCAAAGGGGCGATATTCGGGTCCAGTGCAGCCAAAGAAGATGAACCAATGGTGTTCCATGGCAATTTGTGGCCCACAGCGGGGTCAACTAAATCCGTCAGTAAAGGCTTCGTGATGGTCTGTACCACGGTTGTCCCGTTATAGAGGGCGAATGTGTATTGACCCCCTTTCATTGGTGGCGTCGCAACACTTCCAATTCCAGCATATGAACCCTCAATATTACCTTGTGCCCATAGCGCGCTTGTTGAGTTCGTAACGTAGCCGTTTAAAGCGGATGTAACGCCGTTGGTTTTGGCGAACCAAAAGAGCGGACATCCGGCAGTGCACGCCGCCGTGTACGCGTTTGCATTCGGCGTGGTGGGGTTGCGGTAGGTGCTGATATCCATAAAGCTCGAGTTGCTCAATGGGTTTTTGAACAACCATAAGCCTGCGGTCGGTAGACCAGGACCATTCACTTGTGCTGCCGTCAGACCGGTGTTGGGACCACTGGTGTCGATCAAGATATCCAGCCCGGTTTGGAATGTGCTCGGATTGGTGGTTGTTGCCGGGTTGAGATGCTCAACCCGGCGAATGACAGTTCTAATCCGAACATCAAAGTTTTGCTGGTTCCCGACCAGCCACCAAGTCGAAGCACGACCATTTGTGTTGCTTCCAGGGATGTCAGTGGCCGTCGTTATGACGTTGCCTGGATTTCCCGCGCTGTCGATGTAGCGGACATTGATCACTGCTCTGTCAGAAAGGGCTGCTCCCTTGCTTTTTGGGTTGGCGGGGTAATAAGCCATGATCTCAGGGACGCTGAACTTTGCTCCGTCCATGGCGCTGCTGGTCAACATGCTGTAAAAAGCCTCGCCGGACGTGTAGCCATTGTTCAAATAGGCCGCAGCACCATTGGCATTGACTCCGTCCGTGGCGATGTCCTTGCACGCGGTTGCCACGCTAGTTACAGAGGGGCCTCCGGTAAGGCTGCTGCCAGTCGTCAAGGCTCGTTGTGCAGCGGGTACTGCAAAACACGCGTTAAACGTGGCCGCGGCCACTTGGGCGGCTTGACCCAATGTGGCAGCGGTGGCTGTCAACGCAGGCAACGGGTTGCCGGTCGTACCCGCGCTTGCCATTGGCACCGGTGTTGGATTCTCAATCGTCGCCAAGGCCAGAGCGCCCGTGCTGTCGGTGGTGATCTTCACCATGTCGAGCACCAGGTCAGCGGTGTTGCCCGTGTTGGCTGCGGTAGCTGCGGTAATGCTGGTTGTGAACGGGTCGTAATTGGTGATGCCAATGTTCGCCAGTACTGGAGCGAGTTGTTGCAATACGTTCTTGGTCACCAGTGCTAAATTGGCGGTGTTGACCGCATGCGTTGCCACCAATCCCAGCGCATCGCCGTTGTTGAGTTGGGCAATGATCGCCGTAGTGAGTGGTGTCGCGTTAACCGTGAGCGGTGTGCCCGCAGCAGGGGTTTGTGTGGCAATGCTGACCAGTGGCGCGATGTCGCCTGTTGGGTCTGTAATGACAATGAAGAATGGCGCTACTTCGCCCACCTTCAGGGTGCATACATAGCTTCCCAAAGCCGTCGTTGTAATGCTGGTTTCTACGCATGGCGATGCGCCCGCACTGTTGGTGACTGCGACCGGCGCGTTGGCCAAGGCACCGCCAGTGGCTGCAGTGCCGATGATTTGTAGACCGCTAGACGTGGCTCCTGCAACGCCAGTGCCGCCCCCTCCGCCGCAACCGTAAATGGTGAGTAGACCCGCACCGGCAATCGCCAATGCCAGGCGTTTTAAAGTGATTTTCATGAAGCTCCCTGAATGGATTAGATAGAGAGGGCGCTTCAGACAATAAGGCCTGAGACACCCTCGAGATCACCTTATCAGCGGGAAGTTTCGGAAGGCCTCGCGTGCGAGGTGTGTGCATTAATGCCACTTTGGTGAAAATTATTTATTCGGGAGCCCGTGGCGCAATGACATTTGTTTTTGCAAAGACAAAAGCCCCGCGTTGGCGGGGCTTTCTTTGTGGTGTTTCAAACCATTCCGCTGAAATCCTTCAAGGCAGAAAATACATGGCGTAAAAGCTTGCGTATTCGCGACCCTGAATATCCCTAGCCCAAAGGTGCATTCCATTTAACTTGACCGACGTACCCGTAGTGCAATGTGTATCACCACTACCGCTAACATTTGAGCATGCCACGTTGCCGCTTAGTGCCGTAGACAGGACCGTTACTGAATCATTAAAACTTCCACCCGAGTAGCCCCCCCAAACTTGAAGACTGGTTGGCGGCAATGCTCCTGCGGGAACCAGATAGTTGATAGTCTGCGCCGATCCGGTCGCAATTGGCAATTGCCATGGTGAAGCCGTTACAGCCGCCTGAATTGTGCTGATATCGCCAACTGCCAGGGTTGCTAGTCCTCTGGTTTTTAGCTCCGGGATCGTAAGCGCGCGGGCTCGAGTTTTGTAATATTGTGTTTGTGCGATTGTGCTTGGCGCCGTGGCCAGATAGTATTCAAATTTCCATACGGCCTGTGCGGGAATAGCGGCGATGTAGGCATTGGTAAAGGTGGCTCGGTTTGCAAAATAGAGTGCCGCGGTGTCCTTTGCCGCGGGGTCAAAAGTATTTGTTGTGTCGACATATTCGCTATTTAGTCGCACAAAACTGGTTCCCGATCCGTTGGGGGTTGAGGGATTTATTGAATTCTGTAGAGTAGAGACCAATGTCAATAGTGAGTAACCTGTGTTTGGTTTTAGCGTCAACGTATGGTTGGTAGGCGTGGTGACGACGACGCGATCAAAAATTGATGAGCCCAAAACCGTAACATCTGCAATGCTGATGCTGTAGCCCGTGCTGTAATAGTTCCATGGAGATTGCGAGTTCGTAATGAACTCTCTCTTCTGGTGATAGGCGGAAACACCTCCGGGGTAAACGTATTCATTCCCGATTTGTTTGAGTTTTCTGTCGGTGTTGTCTAAGCGCAAGGCGAATGTGTCGAATGTTTCACTTCCATTGACCGATTTGCTTTTATAACCAACGACTACATCGCCATTTGAACGTGTGAATTCGTAAGTGCCTTGGCTAAAAATAGTCCCAGTTCCCGCTTCATAGAAAAGGCCTCTAAATGGCTTGCCGGCAACAGCCCCAATTTGACTGCCATTACTCTTAAATGCAATGGTGGTAGAGCCGCCGATAAATGCATCTCGACATGCTGTTGCAATAATATTTGTGGACGATGCGTTAGATGCAGTTGGTATCGTTAACGATGATGGATTCGGTGCATCAACGCGCTGGGCGGTTGACAAGGCGTAACAGGCCGTCAATTGCGCAAGGTGGTCTGCGATGAGTGCAGAGGTTCCAGCAACCACCAAATTCCCGTCGCTAATCGCATTTCCCCCAATAGAGTTGGCGGTGATGCTGTTGCCAGCAGTAATGGCTGCCACGCTTTGCGAGCTGTCAAATTGAATGGTGGTTGGTGCCGTACCGACCCCAGCCTGGGCCTCTTTGATGCCCACTTCAATGGCCGTGGTCGTTGCACTGTTCGGCGTAATCGTGACCTTGATGGAATCCAATAAACGGTCATAACCCGATCCCGTGACCGCAAAAGTACCTGTCAAGGGATCGGTGGAGGAAGTCCCTGTCGCGGTAAGGATTGGTGCCAATATTGCTTGTACTTCCGCTACTTTGGCTGTCAACGTCGTCGAATTCACCACCGTGGTACCAGCCGCAAGCTCGGCGGCCAATTTGAGGGGGTCACCAGAACTGCTCAGACGTGATGCGATCAGGTTGGTAACTGGTGTGATGTTGACCGTCGCAGAACTGCCCGTTACCGAGGGCACGACACTGACCAGTGATTCAACCGCGCCATCAGCACTCTTACGCGATGAAGTCAAAATGAACGGTGCCACAGCACCCGCAGCCAATGTGATACTGAACACACCATTTGCGCCAACTACTGAACTGGTTCCTACCGTGATGCCACGGCTGTCGACAACGGTGATGGTGGCATCGGTGAATGCCGCTCCGACGGCGTTAATTCCACCCAGTGTGATGGTTGATGCGCCACTACCACCGGTACTCGCAGTGCCTCCCCCGCCGCCGCAACCGTAAATAGTAAGCAGCCCTGCGCTGGCGATTGCCAGGCCGAGTCGGGTGAGTGTGATGTTCATGGTTGTCCCTTGAGTTGTGAGGAAATTTCGATATGCAAGTGTTCACGGGGCACATCCGGCCCATGTTGGATGATGATATTTCGCAAAAAAAAGCGCTACCCCATATTTATGGGATGGCGCTCAAATCAATATTGATGTCTAGCGGCAAAAATCAAAAGGGAATATTGATTCCCGCCGTAACGCCGTAAGCCTTGGCGATGTCCATATTGGTGCTGTCCACCCGCATTCCAAAATTTAGCCATTTGTGTTGAATGGCAATGCCCACCGTTTGGAACCGTAAATCGTAGTCGGCGTGCAAGCGCCATTGTGGGTTGAGCCGGTAGGTCGCCACGGATAAGGCATTCAACCACACGAGCCGCAGTATAGACCTCAGCAACAGGCTTCGAACCCCGAGCGAACCTTGGATTTCCTGCCCGTGTGGCAGGTTCACCATGAAAATTTACCGTAAGCAAAACCCATAGCGTTGCGACGGGTGCGTCGG
>CAIMHL010000305.1 GCA_903840825.1 uncultured beta proteobacterium | reverse complement strand
GCATGGTCCGGGTGGTCGGGCAGGCCGGCGTAGTTGACCCATCCAACCTTGGCATGCGCCTGCAGGTAGCCGGCGACACGCACGGCGTTGTCGCAGATGCGGTCCATGCGCAGCGCCAGCGTCTCGATGCCCTGCAGTATCTGAAAGGCCGCCATCGGGCTCAGCGCCGCGCCCATGTTGCGCAGCGGCACCACGCGCGCCCGGCCGATGTAGGCAGCCGCGCCCAGCGCCTCGGTGTAGACCACGCCGTGGTAGCTGACATCGGGCTCGTTGAGGCGCTTGAAGCGTTCTTTGTGATCAGCCCACGGAAATTTGCCCGAGTCCACAATAGCGCCGCCAATGGTGGTGCCGTGGCCACCCAGGTACTTGGTGAGGGAGTGCACCACGATGTCGGCCCCGTGCTCGAACGGGCGGCACAGGTAAGGGCTGGCCACGGTGTTGTCCACAATCAAAGGCACGCCGTGGGCGTGGGCGATAGCGGCCAAAGCGGCGATGTCGGTCACATTGCCCAGCGGGTTACCGATAGTTTCGCAGTAAACCGCTTTGGTGCGGGCATCAATCAGGGTTGCAAAAGAAGCGGGGTCGCGGCTGTCGGCAAAACGCACTTCAATCCCCATTTGCGGGAAAGTGTGGGCAAACAAGTTGTAAGTGCCGCCATACAGCGTGGCCGCCGACACAATGTTGTCGCCCGCCTCGGTGATGGTTTGAATGGCGTAAGCAATGGCCGACATGCCCGAGGCCACCGCCAAGGCACCAATGCCGCCTTCAAGTGCGGCGATCCGCGCCTCTAGCACGCCATTGGTCGGGTTCATGATGCGGCTGTAGATGTTGCCTGCTACTTTAAGGTCAAACAAGTCTGCGCCGTGCTGGGTGTTGTCAAAGGCAAAGGCCACGGTTTGGTAAATGGGTACCGCCACGGCTTTGGTGGTGGGGTCAGGGCTGTAGCCGGCGTGAACAGCAAGGGTCTCAATTCTCATGGGGCGTGTCTCTCTCTCTTGTTAAAAGTGACATCTTAGACTGACGCTCGCGTTTTACAAAGACGCAATCTTTATAAGCTCATGCAAAGTGGCAAAAGACCCCCCCCTGCATGGCTACGTTGCCCCCTTGCAATTGGGCTTATTTATTGATAGTTACTTGGGTGGCGGCATTTTGGCTAGCGTCATAAACCAGATTCGTGCCCGTTAAATTGCCGACCGTGAACGTGGTGCTTGGCGTGGTGTTGGTCAGGCTGGTGCTTGACAGTTTGCAGCTACCGGTGGTGGTGGTGGTGCAAGTAGTAGCGCCTCCCGGGCTAAAACTACCCGCCACGTTGGCATTGGCAACACCTGCGCCCGAGTTCACATCTCGCACACTGACGGTGGCAAAAGCTTGCCAACTGCGCCGCGACAATTTAGTTGAGCCCACCAAACTCTTGACGGCGATGGTTTTTGGAACCACCGCACCTGGCGCGCCACTGGCCAAAGAAAATGCCAGCAGATTGGGCGACCCTGTGCCCACCGAAGTCAACCGATTGGCGCTGGCGTTGGTCAGTAAAAATGAGACAACGGCAGCTGGTGTTGCCAAGGGGTTGGCTTGCAAGGCCAAGGCAGCCACACCCGCCACATGAGGTGAAGCCATGGAAGTGCCACTGATGGTGTTGGTGGCCGTGTTGCTGGTGATCCAGGCCGAAGTGATGCTGGAGCCTGGTGCAAAAACATCCACACAACTACCAAAATTTGAATAGGAGGCTCGCGCATCCGTATTGGTGGTGGCTCCGACCGTGATCGCGGTGGGCTCACTGGCGGGTGAGTAATTGCAGGCGT
>CAIMHL010000304.1 GCA_903840825.1 uncultured beta proteobacterium | reverse complement strand
TCGTACTTGACCGGATCGGCGTTCATCGGAATTTCGATGATCACGTTGAAAGAATCAGGGGCATTTTTACCGGGGGTAACGTTATCAAGTGACATGGTGGTTTTAAAAGTTGAAGTGAAATCATTATCAGGTAAGGATTAACCCTGATTTTACTTACTCGCCACTTGCTGAATGGCTAAACCCGCATTTTTAACGTTAAAGTGCGAACGTTGGCCAATCGTCTTCACCCGCTCCTGTTGGTGTTCGTGCGAGGAAGCAACGCAGCGGTGGTGCCGCTAGCGTGGCACCCCACCTCAGCGAAACAACGACAGGAGTTTATCTATGACTGGCAACTCTGCGCTCATTCTGGCGCTCATTTGTGGCTTCATCGCCGTAGCTTATGGCTTTTGGGCCCGAAGTTGGATTCTTTCCCAGGACGCAGGCAATGAGCGGATGCAAGAAATTGCAGCAGCCATCCAGACCGGTGCCGCCGCTTACTTGGCGAGACAGTACCGGACCATCACCATCGTGGGTGTCGTTCTGGCCATTTTAATTTTCTTCTTTTTGGACTCTTTAAGCGCCATTGGCTTCGTCATCGGTGCCGTGCTTTCAGGGGCTTGCGGCTTTATTGGCATGAACGTCTCAGTTCGTGCCAACGTACGCACAGCGCAGGCTGCCACTCGGGGTATTGGCCCCGCACTGGATGTCGCGTTCAGAGGTGGGGCCATCACCGGCATGCTGGTGGTCGGGCTGGGCTTGTTGGGGGTCACTGGCTTTTACTGGTTTTTGGTGGGCAACGGCAACCTGACGCCTGACAAAAACCTGGCAAAAATGCTGGACCCCCTCATCGGATTTGCGTTTGGCTCGTCGCTCATCTCCATTTTTGCCCGTTTGGGTGGCGGCATTTTCACCAAAGGTGCCGATGTGGGCGCTGACCTGGTGGGCAAAGTGGAGGCCGGCATTCCCGAGGATGACCCGCGCAACCCCGCTGTGATTGCCGACAACGTGGGCGATAACGTGGGCGATTGTGCCGGCATGGCGGCTGACTTGTTCGAGACCTATGCCGTCACACTAATTGCCACCATGGTGCTCGGCGCCCTCTTGGTCACGGGTTCGGGCACCAGCGCTGTGGTTTACCCGCTGGCGCTGGGCGCGGTGTCCATCATTGCCTCCATCATTGGCTGCTTCTTTGTCAAAGCCACACCCGGCATGAAAAACGTGATGCCTGCGCTTTACAAAGGCTTGGCGGTCGCAGGCGGCTTGTCGCTGATTGCTTTCTACTTTGTGACCCAGTGGCTGATGCCCGATAACTCAATTAAAGCCTCAGGCAGCCAAATGGCCTTGTTTGGCGCCTGCGTGGTGGGCCTCGTGCTCACAGCCGCGCTGGTTTGGATCACCGAGTTTTACACCGGCACGCAATACGCACCCGTGAAACACATCGCAGAAGCATCCACCACCGGACACGGCACCAACATCATTGCGGGCCTTGGCGTCTCCATGCGCTCCACCGCTTGGCCGGTGCTGTTTGTTTGCGTGGCGATCTGGACCGCTTTCAAGTTGGCAGGGCTTTACGGCATCGCGATTGCGGCCACCTCCATGCTCAGCATGGCCGGTATTGTGGTGGCGCTGGACGCTTATGGCCCCATCACTGACAACGCTGGCGGTATTGCTGAGATGGCCGAGATGCCCAAAAGCGTGCGTGATGTCACCGACCCGCTGGATGCAGTGGGCAACACCACCAAAGCTGTGACCAAAGGCTACGCCATTGGATCAGCCGGCCTCGCTGCCCTGGTTCTGTTTGCCGACTACACCCACAAGTTAGAGGGCTACGGCAAGGCCATCTCCTTCGACTTGAGCGACCCGCTGGTCATCATTGGCCTCTTTATTGGCGGCTTGATTCCCTACTTGTTTGGTGCGATGGCGATGGAGGCGGTGGGCCGCGCTGCAGGCTCCGTGGTGGTGGAAGTTCGCCGACAGTTCCGGGAAATCAAAGGCATCATGGAGGGCACGGCCAAACCCGAATATGGCCGCGCCGTCGACATGCTGACCACAGCGGCCATCAAGGAAATGATGATCCCTTCGCTGCTCCCCGTGGTGGTACCGATTTTGGTGGGGCTGATTTTGGGACCCAAAGCACTCGGCGGCCTCCTGATGGGCACCATCGTCACCGGCTTGTTTGTCGCCATCTCCATGTGTACCGGCGGTGGCGCCTGGGACAACGCCAAGAAATACATCGAAGATGGCCACTTTGGTGGCAAAGGCTCTGAGGCCCACAAAGCTGCGGTCACCGGTGACACAGTGGGCGACCCCTACAAAGACACCGCCGGCCCGGCCATCAACCCCTTGATCAAAATCATCAACATCGTGGCGCTGTTGATCGTGCCGGTGATGATGAAAATACACGGCTGATCAACATTTTTAAAGCAATTAAAGCCCGCATCTGCGGGCTTTTTTACGCCAAAAATGAGGGATGTCAAATTGAATTAGCAACCTGCAGCTTAGTATGAATATCAAAGTACGAGAGGTAGTCGCTTGAAATTTAACAGCTTAGTCAAAGCCACTTACCTGTTGCTCATGAGCCTGTCCCTCTTGGGCTGCTCATCGCTACTGCCACGCGTGCAAAGCGAGTCATCGCCCTTTAAAAGCTTTGATGAAGCCCGCCAGGCGATTGACGCCCTCACCCCCATGAAAAGCAGTGTTCGCGAACTGCAGGCCCTGGGCATTGATCCGGTGCAACAACCCAACACCACCATCCTCACGCAGGCCGATATCGTCAAGCGCTTTGTGCCCAGCGCATTATTGAAGCGCGATGACCTTGA
>CAIMHL010000303.1 GCA_903840825.1 uncultured beta proteobacterium | reverse complement strand
TGCATGCGCGCGCCACTGACGGCTTCATACATGTCAAACAGGTCTTCGCGTTCGCGAAAGGTGTAGATCAGGATGGTCGAGCTGCCGCAATCATTGCCATGCGAGCCTAGCCACATCAAGTGGTTGAGCAGGCGCGTGATCTCGGAAAACATCACGCGGATGTACTGGTCACGCAGCGGAACCTCGATGCCCAGCAGCTTTTCAATGGCCAGGCAGTAGGCATGCTCGTTGCACATCATCGAAACATAATCGAGCCGGTCCATGTAAGGCAGTGACTGGATGAAAGTCTTGCTCTCGGCGAGCTTTTCAGTCGCCCGGTGCAACAAGCCGATGTGCGGATCAGCGCGCTGGATAACCTCGCCATCGAGCTCGAGCACCAAGCGCAGCACGCCATGCGCTGCCGGGTGCTGGGGCCCAAAATTCAGGGTGTAGTTCTTGATGTCAGCCATACTGCGTGTCGCCTAGTGGAGGCCACCGTAATTGTCTTCCCGGATGATGCGTGGCGTGATCTCGCGCGGCTCAATGGTGACGGGTTGGTAGATGACACGCCGGCTCTGTGCGTCGTAGCGCATCTCGACATGGCCGCTTAGGGGAAAGTCTTTGCGAAACGGATGCCCGATAAAGCCGTAGTCTGTCAGGATGCGGCGCAAATCATTGTGTCCCTCGAACACGATGCCAAACAGGTCAAAGGCCTCGCGCTCGAACCAGTTAGCCGAGTTCCAGACCGGCGTCACAGAGGGCAGCATGGGCAGCGCATCATCAGGCGCGGCCACCCGAAGTCGCAGGCGCTGGTTCAAGCTCACTGAGAGCAGGTGCAGCACCGCGCCAAAACGTGGCCCGTCACGGCCTCGGCCCTTGTAATCAGAATAATCTACGCCACACAAATCCATCAGTTGCTCAAACTGGCAGCCCGGTGCATCGCGCAGGGTCTGGGCGACCTCCAGGAGATCAGCAGCCCGCACGTCCAAACAGAGCTCAGCCCGGGAGATGGCGATATGCAAAACCCGTTCGCCCAGCGTCGCCACCAACACCGCCTGCAAGTCCTCGGGATTCACGGCATAAACAGTCATTGCGGTCCTCAGGCTCTGGCAATGGTCTGAGTGCGGCGAATTTTTTGCTGCAACTGCATGATGCCGTACAACAAGGCCTCAGCAGTGGGCGGGCAACCTGGCACATAGACATCGACTGGCACGATACGGTCGCAGCCCCGTACCACCGAATAGCTGTAGTGGTAGTAGCCGCCACCGTTGGCGCAGGAACCCATGCTGATCACCCAGCGCGGCTCGGACATTTGGTCATAGACCTTGCGCAGGGCTGGCGCCATCTTGTTGCACAGAGTGCCCGCGACAATCATCAGGTCCGACTGGCGCGGGCTGGCGCGAAACACTTCTGCGCCGAAGCGGCTGATGTCATAACGCGCGGCAGCGGCGTGCATCATCTCTACCGCACAACAGGCCAGGCCAAAGGTCATGGGCCAGACCGAGCCAGTCTTGGCCCAGTTCATCACCGAGTCGTAACTGGTGGTGACAAAGCCTTCCTTGAGTACGCCTTCGATCATTGCATGGTCCTCGCTTATTCCCAGTCCAGGGCGCCTTTTTTCCACTCGTAGACAAAGCCCACGACCAGTACACTCAAAAACACCATCACCGACCAGAAACCCAGGCTGCCAATTTCTTTAAGCGATACCGCCCAAGGAAACAAAAAGGCAATTTCCAGGTCGAACAAAATAAACAGAATGGCCACCAAGTAGTAGCGCACATCGAACTTCATGCGCGCATCTTCAAAGGCTTCAAAGCCGCATTCGTAGGGGGAATTCTTGGCCGGATCAGGCCGGTTAGGGCCCAGCAGATAACCCAAAACCTGGGGCAAAATACCGACCCCGATACCGACAAGTATGAACAGGAGAACGGGCAAATACTGGTCAAGATTCATGCAAAGCAGTTGATCAGATTAAGTGCAAGTTGCGCCTAAGCGCAGTGGGCCTTTTGTTGGTGCCGTCGGCGAGACTCGAACTCGCACAGCTTTCGCC
>CAIMHL010000302.1 GCA_903840825.1 uncultured beta proteobacterium | reverse complement strand
TCCACCAGCTTTGGGCCGCACACGCCTGAGGCTTGGCTGGCCCTGTCTCGCCACATGGTGAAACCACTCTCTGATGGCAGTGGGCAATTTGCCTTGCATTACGACCCCGCTATTGCCGTGCCTTTTCGCGGCATGACGCCTGAGGCGGCCTTGCAGGGCGAGGCTTTGCTTTGGCATTTATACGATGCTATTACGGCAACGACCTTGTTAACCCGGGGTGCAGAGTCTGATTTACTCTCGTCTGAAACGGCTCAGGCCATGACCCAGCGCGGCCCCAAAGCGCGGCTGATCGAGTTTGCGGGCGTCGGCCATGCGCCCACGTTTGTCGCGCTTGACCAGGTGCAAGCCGTGGCATCTTTCCTGCTTAATTAAGAACTTACTGATTTTTGGATGAAAAGCCATTTAACCGAGCCCCAAGGCACAAGCGCTGTTTTGCAAAAAATCACCCCAAGCGTCTCGCCCCTGATGGCCGCGGCCATCCAGAGCCTGCCTGAGCAAGACCAGGCCTTGCAGCGTGCCCGTGCCTTTGCCGAGCCACTGCTGGCCAGTGAAACGCTGGACACCGGTGAAAATATTTTGGCCCACGCCGATGCGGTGGCGGCCATTCTCAAGTCCATCGGCGGCTCTGAGGCCATGCAGGCGGCCAGCTATCTGGTCTATGCCTGCGACCACCTCAACAAGCCGCAAGAAGTGATTGCCAAAGCCTTTGGCGACAACTTTGCTGCGCTCGCGGTGGAAACCACCAAGCTCATCAAGCTCCAGCGCCAGGCCCGACAAACGCAAGTGGCGAGCAATCGCGCAGCAAATGCCGTACCCATGGCCCAAACGGCAGCCTCGCAGACCGAGAACGTGCGCAAAATGCTGCTGGCTTTCTCGCGCGACCTGCGGGTAGTGATGCTGCGCCTAGCCTCGCGCCTGCAAACCCTGCGCCACTTTGCCGCCACCAAGTTGCCGGTGCCGGTGGGGCTGGCCAGTGAGGCGCTCAATGTGTTTGCGCCTTTGGCCAACCGCCTAGGCATTTGGGAGCTGAAGTGGGAGATGGAAGACCTGTCTTTCCGCTTTTTGGAGCCCGACACTTACCGCCAAGTGGCCAAGCTGCTGGACGAAAAACGCTCGGAGCGCGAAGCGCACGTTGAGCATTTGCGCGCGCAGTTGGAGCAAGAATTAAAAGCCCAAGGCATGGACGCCAAGGTGCAGGGTCGGCCGAAGCACATTTTCAGTATTGTGAAAAAAATGCGGGGCAAGTCGCTGGGGTTTGACCAGGTTTACGACATTCGGGCCTTGCGGATTCTGGTGCCGTCCATTCCGGATTGTTACGCCGCTCTGAGCTGGGTGCACCACCAGTTCACGCCCGTCACCGAAGAGTTTGACGACTACATTGCCAAGCCCAAGGTCAACGGGTATCAGTCCTTGCACACCGTGGTGCGTGACCCCAGCGGACAGCCGATCGAGATTCAGATTCGCACCCAAGCCATGCACGACCATTCTGAGAACGGTGTGGCGGCCCATTGGGCCTACAAGGAGGCAGGTGCCAAGGGCTACGCGGGCGTGTCGGCCAGCAGCGCTTACGACGCCAAAATTGCCGTGCTGCGCCAGTTGCTGGCCTGGGAGCGCGACTTGTCGGGTGCGGCGCAAGAAGGAGCCTCATTTGAGGACCGTATTTATGTGCTGACCCCTGAAGCCGCTATTGTGGAGTTGCCTCAGGGCGCTACTGCAGTGGATTTTGCCTACAGCGTGCACACCAATTTAGGGCACCGTTGCCGGGGTGCTCGCCTGGACGGCGTGATGGTGCCGCTGAGCACACCACTTAAAAACGGTCAAACGGTGGAGGTGACGGTGGCCAAAGAGGGCGGCCCCTCGCGTGACTGGCTCAACCCCGAGCTGGGTTACTTGGTGAGCCACCGGGGGCGTGCCAAAGTGC
>CAIMHL010000301.1 GCA_903840825.1 uncultured beta proteobacterium | reverse complement strand
TGACCGACTCGCCCCGGTAGGCATCCTGGGTGGCAATAATGCAGGCCTCTTGGATGGCCGGGTGCCTGAACATCAAGGCCTCCACCTCGGCGGGCCAGACCTTGAAGCCCGAGGCATTGATCATGCGTTTGAGCCGGTCGGTCAAGAAGAAATAACCGTCAGCGTCCACATGGCCCAAATCGCCGGATCTAAAAAACCGCTTGCCCTCAAACGTGATGAAGGCCGCCTCGGTGGCCTCGGGGCGCTTCCAGTAGCCCTGAAACACCTCGGGGCCGTGCATGATGATTTCGCCCTGCTCGCCCATCGGCATCTCCAGCAGGGTGTCGGGGTCGATCACGCGGGCGTCCGTGCTCATAAAAGGAATACCCAGACACTGCTGTTTCGGCGCATCGGGCGGGTTGCTGTGGGAGGGGGCTGCGGTCTCAGTCAGGCCGTAGCCCTCGATGTAGCGCAGGCCGTATTGCTCAAACAAGCGCTGTGCCACCGCTTGCGGCATGGCCGCCCCGCCACCGCCGATATAGACCAGGCTGGATAAATCAAAACTGGCGAAATTGGGGCTGCCCAACAGGTCAATCACCATGGTGGGGATGTTGGTCCAGTGCGTGACTTGCCAGCGCGAGATCAGGCGCCCGGCCAGCTCACGGTCCCAGCGCGGCATCATGATGAGCGTGGCACCGGCTCGAATACTGGTGTGCATGAGGCTCACCATGCCGGTGATGTGGAACATCGGCACCACGGTGAGCACCACGTTTTCAGCCGAACCGTTGCCCCACAGCCCGCTGGCAATGGCGTTGTGCATGATACTGGCGTGCATGTGCATGCAACCCTTGGGCAAGCCGGTGGTGCCGCTGGTGTAGGGCAATATCGCCAAATCAGCCGGCCCTACGGTTAACACTGGGGCCGCACCAGTAGCCTGTAAAGACGCCTCCCAGGTGTGCACCTGGCCGTCTTGCAAGGCGGGGAGTGCGTGGCGCGTCTTCAGCCAGTCGTTCCAGGCCTCGGGGGGAGCGTCACGCGCGCCGCCCTGGGCATCGTAGCCATCGGAAAAGTGGGTCACCACAAGATGGGCCAAGCGCTGCGCCGGGGCCAAGGCATCGCTAGCGCGGGCCAACTCAGCGGCCAGGTCCGAGGTGGTGATGGCCACCTTGGCATCGGGGTCGACGATGTAGTGCTTGAGTTCTTCGGCACGGTTCATCGGGTTGACGGGCACCACCACGGCGTTGGCCCGCAAAATAGCAAAGTGGGCAATCACCAGCTGCGGGCAATTTTGCATATTGAGCACCACGCGGTCACCCTTTTTGACGCCCAAACTGTGCAGGCAAGCGGCCAGGCGCTCTGCTTTTTGGAGTAGCTCAAGGTAGGTGAACACACGTCCAAAAAAAACGACGGCTGCTTTGTGTGGGTAGCGCCTAGCTGTGGTTTCCAGGTTGTCCCACAACGAAGTCTCGGGCAGGGTAATGGTATGGGGCAGGCGCTTGGGCCAAAAGGCATGGTGGGCACGGGGCTTTTGTTTGGCGAGGGGCACAGACGAGTTAAGCATTGATTCCATGAACGAGGCTCCGGGTATTTATTTGACGCAACAAGACGAACTTTAAAGCCGGAGAATACGAGACCTGACCACCCCTTGCACCAGCGCCTTGTCACCGGCGAGACCCTTAGCGGGGTTTGGCAGCGCCACCTAGAGTGTTGAAAAAAAGTATCTTTAAAAGTCAATAGGACCTTTTAATTGGCACAATTCGTGCACATCACTCAATGTGAAATTTACAAATTAGGTTATAAGTATTTTGCATACTTAACAAGCGTAAACCCCGATACTTGAGATTTCTCGAGCTGGTAAAGTTTGCATCCTGTGAAGGTGGCTTAAACCCCACTGAACAAACCATTTTTAACTGGAGTATTTCCTGATGAACCTGAATCAATTGAAAACATTGGCCGCCGCCGTAGCCGCCCTCAGCGCGTTGATGGCAGCCCCTGCCCACGCCGGTAAAACACTGGACAACATCAAGGCCAAAGGCCAAGTGGTGTGCGGTGTGAACACCGGCTTGGCTGGCTTTGCCGCTGCTGACTCTGCGGGCAAATGGTCGGGCCTGGATGTGGACGTGTGCCGCGCCTTGGCTGCCGCCGTGTTGAGCGACCCGGAAAAGGTCAAGTACGTGCCCTTGAACGCACAACAGCGCTTCACCGCCCTGCAGTCTGGCGAAGTCGATATCTTGTCGCGCAACACCACCTTCACCTTGACCCGTGACGCCTCGCTGGGCCTGAGCTCCACCGTGACCAACTACTATGACGGCCAAGGCTTCATGGTGACTGCCAAG
>CAIMHL010000300.1 GCA_903840825.1 uncultured beta proteobacterium | reverse complement strand
TCAGACGTGTGCTCTTCCGATCTATCGTGTACAACCCGCTGAAAACGTTTGAACGAAACACCAATCTTCACCATGCGCAATTGCAAGGCGCTGTCGCGGACCTCTTCCACCAACATCGACAGTTTGGAGATGCTGTCCTGGAGCTCGCTGATCTGCGCCTTTTTCGCAATCAGATTCACACTGGCGCCAGCAATAATCAACCCCCCCACCAGATTGATCAGTTGGTCGAGTTTTTCTGCATCCACTCGGATTGAGCGGCTCTCAGGCACTACCAATTCATGGTTTTGTATATTTTTCCCTGTTGCGAGTTCGGGCTGATCAGGCATTGAAGTCGGCAGAGCTGTCTTGATGGGGCTTGTATTCTGGCTTTCGATTGGCACGATATGCAAGGTGCAGTCGTCGCGCACAAACTCAAATACTTGCTCAATCGCTTCCCGTCCTGCGTCGGTTTCAAATTCGATCTCAAACCCCAAATAACACGCCTCGGGGTCCATGCCATCCGTAGGCGGCATGGTCTCCACAGTGGTCAGGGCAGTTATTTCCCCAAAGGTTCCCAGGTAACGAATAAACGACAAGGGATCCATGCCATTTTTATGGACATCAGGCCCAAACTTCAACGAAATACACCAACGGCCTAGCACGCTGGCTTGCTCAGTAGCAGGATGAATCGTCTCAGGCTGGGACTCTGGCAGGTCTGACTTAAGCAGGTAGCTTTGCAACTGCACGGACAAGGGCTCACCGTCTTGTAGCAAATCGGCAGCGAACTCGCTCTGGCCCGATGCCGCCGCATTGACCAAACGACCCATGTGGTCGCAACACGAAAGCAACAACAGCACCATCGGTTTATCAGCCATATTGAGATGTCCTGCACGAACCTGATCCAACACGCTTTCTACGTCATGGGTAAAGGCCACCACGGGATCAAGACTAAACAGCCCGGCTGAGCCCTTGATGGTGTGGGCAGCGCGAAAAATGGCATTGATGAGCTCGTCTTTTTCATCGGTCTGCTCTATGGCGAGCAAAGCATTCTCCATCTCGCCCAGCAGCTCTCGGCTTTCAAGAATGAAGGTTTGCAGTGCGTCATCAAGATTCATGTTGACCGCCTGCTAATGAGACTTCAAAATAAGTGAGTAGATTAAATATTTCGAGCACATCCAACACCGCCGGACTGCACGCCACAAGGTTGAGCCTTGCCTGACTTTGCAAAGCCATTTTTTTGGCCTGTATTAGCAATTGCACGCCAGCCGTGTCTATTTCAGTGACACCGGATAAATCGATCACGAGCGGTTGCGGATTGCCCAGAAGAACAGGCTTCAATTCAGCGGCTCTAAAAATAGTCAATTCGCCCTCGAGTGTTAACTCCGAAATTTCTTCTACCTGTGTTTTGTGCTTCAACATGCGGATCTCCAATTGACTTGTTGACGTGGGTGAATAGGCTTTAAGGCAGGCACAAACGCTGCACAGCCATCAGCAGTTGTCCCGGCTGAAAGGGTTTAACCACCCAGGCCTTGGCGCCGGCGGCTTGGCCCTGGATTTTTTTGTTTTCTTCTGACTCGGTGGTCAGCATGATGATGGGCGTGAATTTGTACGCGGGCAAAAGCTTGACGGCTTTCACAAAGCTGATGCCATCCATATTGGGCATGTTGACATCGCTGATGATCAAGTGCACCTTTTGCCCCTTGAGTCTGGCCAACGCATCGACGCCATCGATACCTTCGAGCACGTCATAGCCAGCCCCCTTGAGCGTTATGCCAACAACCTGCC
>CAIMHL010000299.1 GCA_903840825.1 uncultured beta proteobacterium | reverse complement strand
GGTGCGGCCAGACCTGTAGTTTTTGCGCATTGAGTGCCAACTTCAAGCGCAAGTGGTGCAACTCTGGGGATTCGCCGTCGCAGCACACGCCTTTGCAGCGGCCTATTTGGTGGGCAAAGCAGCGGCCCTTGCCAGACTCCAGTCCCAAAGACTGTGGGCACAGGCTGTGCGCATCGGCCAATTCACGCAGGTCTTTGAGGGCCTGATTTTTGGAGCGGTAAACGCCGTAAAGTTGGCCAAATTGTTGGGGTTGCAGGTCGTCGGCCCGCACCATGGTGAGCAGCGGTTTGGCCTTGGGGTTGTCGTCCAGCCGCCAGGCGCACAGGGTGCGTTCGCGGCGCAATTGGCGGTTGTACACGGGTTGTCGCTCTTTCACCAAGCGGGCCTCTAACAGCAAGGCGCCCAGCTCCCCGGCAGTCTCGATCCACTCCACACGCCTGATCTCTTGGGCAATCCGCATCTCTCGGGCTTCGCGGCTGGCGGCCTGAAAATGCGACATTACCCGGCTGCGCAGCTTGATGCTTTTGCCGATGTACAAGGGCAAGGCGCCTTCTCCAAAAAACAAATACACCCCGGCGGTGTCAGGAATGTCGGCTACATTTGTTTCAAGTTGCGGGGGCACAGCGGCGCTGCCTTGTAGCAAGGTGAGCGCCTGCTGCTGCACCTGCGCCACGCCCAGCGCTTCTTCAGCTTGGGCCAGCCAAGCCAGCACCATGTCCACATCGCCCATAGCGCGGTGGCGGGCGGTGGTTTTCAGGCCGTGGCGCTGCATGATGGCATCTAGCCCGTGGCTTTTAAACTGCGGGTACAAGAGGCGCGACAAGCGCACCGTGCACAGGGTTTTGACGCGCAAAGGCGTGTCAAGCCGCGCAAACTCGTTGAGTAAAAAGCCGTGGTCAAAGCGCACATTATGGGCGACCAGCACGGCATCTTTCAGCAGGGCCATGAGGGGTTTGGCGACTTCGTCAAAACCGGGGGCTTGCACCACCATCTCATTGCTGATGCCGGTCAAGTTCTGGATAAACGAGGAAATGGAGGTGCCAGGGTTGACCAGCGCGCTCCAGCGCGCCACTTCGACACCGTTTTCCACACGAACTGCTGCAATTTCTGTAATGCGGTCTTGCACTGGGTTGCCGCCCGTGGTTTCGAGGTCCAGCATGACGTAGCAGGGCAGCATGGAGCTGCTGGGTTGCACTAACAAAACAGCAATGCCAGCCAAGCTGGGTCGTCAACAAGGTGAGTCAGCAGGTAGCCGCTGACGCGGTAGGCCCAAAATTCGATATTCTCCGCCCAGCCCAAGGCCTCTAGGTGGCCCGCCTCAGGCAACGTCAATGGCATGAATGGAATAGTGACCGGTGCGGCGGTCAGCAAAATAGCGCTCTAGGGTTTCCTTGACGGTGCGAAAAGCAATCTCTTCCCAAGGAATGTCGTCTTCTGCAAAAAGCCGGGCCTCAATGGTCTCATGGCCGGGGTCGAACACATCGCTCAACAGGCGGGCCCGGTAAAACATATGAACCTGCCCCACACGCGCCACGTTGACCAGCGAGAACAAGCCCTCCATTTCAAACTCGGCGCCGGCTTCTTCCACCGTTTCGCGGGCTGCACCCTCGGCCACGGTCTCGTTGAGTTCCATAAAGCCGGCCGGAAGCGTCCATTTCCCCCAGCGGGGCTCGATGTTGCGTTTGCAGAGCAGTATCTTTTCACCCCAATAAGGAACAGTGCCCACCACATTGAGCGGGTTTTCGTAGTGAATGGTGTGGCAGGCCGTGCACACCGCACGCGGTTTGGTATCGCCATCGTCCGGTATCCGGTAGATGACGGCAGTGCCGCATTCTTTGCAGTGTTTGATGGGGGATCGATACATCTGAAGAGTGTAATTTGAAATTAAACAGGGCCCGCTGCCAGGGGCCATGTTTGAGTTGCTTGACGGCCTGAACTCAGACCACCGTCACGGTGATGGGGGTCAGGCCGGTCACGCCTCCGGTAAGCGTGTCGCCTGATACGACAGCACCCACACCTTCGGGGGTGCCCGTAAAAATCAGGTCGCCGGGCTGCAGTGTCCAAGCGGCTGACAGGTGCTCGATGGTCTCGGCAATGTTCCAGATGAGTTTGGCAATGTTGCTGCGTTGGCGGTCCACACCATTGACCTGCACAAATAACTCGGCTTGGGCAATGTCACCGGCTTGTGCGGCTGGGGTGATGGGCCCAATGGGGGCTGAGGCGTCAAAGGCTTTGCCGATGCACCAAGGGCGTCCCAGCTTTTTCATCTCGTTTTGCAGGTCGCGCCGTGTCATGTCAAGGCCCACAGCGTAGCCAAAAATGTGCTGGTAGGCATCAGCCGCTTTGATGTTTTTACCACCAAAGCCAATGGCCACGACCAGTTCAATCTCATGGTGCAGGTTGTGGGTTAGGCTGGGGTAGGGCATTTGGCCGGTGCTGCCTTCGTCCGCCACGATCAGGGCATCGGTGGGTTTCAAGAAAAAGAAAGGCGGCTCACGCCCGGTAAATCCCATCTCTTTGGCGTGCTCTTCATAGTTGCGGCCCACACAATAAATGCGGTGCACGGGGAACTGTTCTGTTTTTCCAACGACGGTAACGCTGACAACGGCTGGTGGTGTGAAAAGGTATTGCATGGTGGTGACAAGAAGGATGAAAAGTAAGGGAGAAAAGTGCCAAACCCGCTTAGTCTAATGCCTTGCGGTATTGCAATGCTCCTTGCC
>CAIMHL010000298.1 GCA_903840825.1 uncultured beta proteobacterium | reverse complement strand
GTTGTGAAAACCTCCCGGTGCACATACGCATCGGTGCCAGGCACTGTGCAAGCAGCACTAAGCTGGTCGGTACCAAATAAATACCCTGGATATGGGTTGCCACTGCCAATACTGGTCATGGAGCGCCCCACATTGACCCCGCTGGTGCTCACCAGCGACGTAGAACCCGCACAGCTCGAGGGCGTGTCGCTACTGGCCGCTAATTTGGCAAAACTACCGTGCCACCAATAAAAACTGGTGCCGGGAATGACGTCCAAAGCGGTAGCCAGCTCGGGGTCACTGCTCCACAGGCTGCTGGTCTGTGTGTTGTCACCCGTGCGAGTCGACAAGGGACCACGGGTACCCAAACCTGGTTGAGCACGGTAAATTTCTGAATAGAGCCCGATTCTGTCAGCCCCGAAGGCACCGGCAGGGGTGCTCCACTCAACATTAGCGGACCCCGTCACAGTTTGCTGGGTTGTGGTGGCACCTGCTGCGAAGTTAAGGTAGCGCTTCAGGCTGTCTGTGTTGATCACCGACACCATGTTGTTGTCGAAATAGGTTTTTGCCATTGAAGCGGGGGGCAATTGGCCTAAGTAGCGGGTGGCAAAAGAGTGGCGCAAGCGCCCAGTGGTGTCAAACACCTCAATTTTGATCACGGGGTTCGCATCCAGTATGGCGGCCAGCGCACTAGAGGGGGTTAGACGGGCATAGCGCGCACCCGTGTTCCAGGCGACATCCCGGCCGGCAATGCTTGCATCAACGGCGCCCGTGAAAACATTGACCCGCGCACCCAGCGCCTGAATATCCGTGACATACGTGTTGGAACTTGAGTCTGTTTCGGAGTTGCCACAAATATTTGACTGCAGTGTCCCAACCGTCGGTGTGTAGCTTGGCGCTGCCGCTGAACCTGTGGCTAGGGCCGAACCTGTGGCTTGGGTCGTTGTCCGGTCAATGGCACCACGCCAGCCGTTGGTCACAATTCGGTCGATGCCCATGTAGTCTTGGATGGGTGATCCGATGGGTCGCTTTAGCAAAATACCGTTCGGATGAAACCCGGCCCATTTGGCACCCACCATCTCACCGGGCCCCCTGACCACGATACAGCCCACCATGTCAACATTGCTTGGTTTTGCACTGTAAAGACTATCCCAAGTGCTGTTACCAAAGCCTCCTGATGCGGTTAAATCCAAGGCCGGGTAAGTCACGCTGCCGCTATCGCCCAAGTACACGCGAGGGTCAAATAAGATTCGAAACCCGGCGTCCACCCGACTAAAGTTCAGGTTATTAAAAGGCTGATTGGACAGGTCGTTGTAGTAACTCAGCGCAGATTCAACATAACCATTGAAGGCGCGCTGGTTACCCACCAAAAGCCAAGAGTCATCGGATTGCCGCTCAATGATTTCTGGCCTGGTGTAACCAGCGCCAAGGTTGTCTTTGAAGTTGAAGTTAACCGCCATCCGCTCCGGGCTTTCGGACAGGCGCAGACGAACCACAGGGCGAGCAAACACCGCACCATCCATGGTGTTGGACCGAAGGCCAGAGGCCCATCGGTTCGTGAAAGGCATGCCATTGTGCAGGTAGTTGCTATCCGCTATGCCCTGGCATTTAAGGTGCAATGTTGCATCGCTGGCTGAGCTTGCCACCAATCGGTTGGCGGCAGCCACGGTAAAACAGGCTGTAAATTTAGCGGTCAGCTCATCAAAACCATCCGTGTTGGTCACCGCCGTTTGCGTTAAAGCAACTGGAGCAGCGCTTGAGTTTTTGATAATTTGCGAGCCCGTGGCCACTGTCGACTGGTCCGTACTTGACACAACCGCCATCTTGTTCGCAATCGTGACGCCTTCGGGTCGAACCACGACATCGAGGTGATCGAGCAACAAGTCCGCGCCCTTGCCGTTGGCTACAAAACTTGTTTTTACCGGGTCAAAGCCAACTGGCAAGTTCAAGTTAGCAACCAGAGGCGCAATCACCGTACTGACTTTGTTGGCCGCGGCGCTGATGTCACTGGCTCCAATATTGGCCAATTGACTGGCTGTCAGGGGAACGGGGATGTCGGTTGGTGAAATTAAAGCGGTGATGGCGGTGGTCAGGGGCGTCACATTGGCCACTGCATTGGCGGTATTTGCCGCAACGATCGCGTAATGCGTGACGTCGGCCTCACCCATTGTTGCCGTGGCTTGAATCTGAAATGGCGCAACAGCGCCGGTAAGGTCGGCGAAGTTGTAGGAGCCACCCGGGTCAGCTGTTGTTGTGAAGGTGCGCCCTGCCGCATCTTTGAGCGTGATGGTGGCTCCTGACATGGGCGCACCCACTGCCGCCATCCCGCGCAGGGAGGGCAGTGCGGTGATGCTCGAACCACCGCCCCCTCCGCATGAAATTAAAAATGGAATTGCTACTAAGGCTAACGGCACTTTCCAAAGATGGGGGCTTAAATTATTCATTGAATAAATCTCCAAAAAATTATTATTAACGCAATATTGTCCGCATGATAAAAAATATGTCAATAATTTTAATTTAAATGATTTAATTTTATTAAATAAAATAAAAAAACCCACCGAAGCCAGAGGCTCGGGTGGGTTGAAGTTCTCAAGGAAACGTCTAACGAAACACCTGATGGCCAAGCCCGAGGGCTTGGCAAAAATTCCCGGTTAGCGGTTGTAAGCGGTCTCGCCGTGGGACGTGATGTCCAGGCCTTCGCGCTCGTCTTCTTCGCTCACTCGCAGACCGATGGTCAGGTCGACCAGTTTGAAGGCAACAAGGGAGACCACACCGGACCACACCACCGTGGTCAACACGGCTTTGGCTTGAATCCAAACTTGTGAGGCGATGGAGTAGTCAGCAGCCGTGACCATCGTGACCGTTACCCAATCCGCGACATAGCCAGGGCCACCCAAAGAAGGTGAGTTGAACACGCCGGTCAACAAAGCGCCGACGATACCGCCAATGCCGTGCACACCAAAGACATCGAGCGAGTCATCGGCACCCAGCATTTTCTTCAGGCCATTAACACCCCACAGGCAGGCAAAGCTGGCCACAGCGCCAATGATCAAGGCACCACCGATGCCAACGTTGCCAGCAGCCGGTGTGATGGCGACCAAACCAGCCACTGCACCCGAGGCGGCACCCAGCATGGAGGCTTTGCCGCGCATCAGCGCTTCGCCCAAACACCAAGCCAACACAGCCGCAGCAGTGGCACCAAAGGTGTTGATAAAGGCCAGGGCAGCGAAGCCGTTGGCTTCCAGCGCAGAGCCGGCATTGAAGCCGAACCAACCCACCCACAGAAGGGAAGCACCCACCATCGTCAATGTCAAGCTGTGAGGCGCCATGGCTTCTTTGCCGTAGCCAATACGCTTGCCCACCATGTAGGCACCCACCAAGCCAGCCACCGCTGCATTGATGTGAACCACCGTGCCGCCTGCGAAGTCAAGCGCGCCACTCTGCCACAGGTAACCGGCTTTGGCAGTCATGGCATCCACCACGTCTTTGGTGCCGTAAGCATCAGGGCCCATCCAGAACCAGACCATGTGGGCAATCGGGGTGTAGCTGAAGGTGAACCACAAGGCCATGAACATCAGCACGGCGGAGAACTTCATGCGCTCGGCAAACGCGCCCACAATCAAGGCGCCCGTAATGCCGGCAAAGGTGGCCTGGAAGGCGGCAAAGATGATTTCAGGAATAACGACACCTTTGCTGAACGTGGCCGCGTTGGCAAACGTGCCGGTCGCGTTGTCCCAAATGCCCTTCATGAACAGCCGATCAAAGCCGCCTATAAAGGCGTTGCCTTCGGTAAAGGCCAAGCTGTAGCCGTAGATAAACCACAGCACCACGATCATGGAGAAGGTGACCATCACCTGCATCAAGACCGAGAGCATGTTTTTGGAGCGCACCAGGCCGCCGTAAAACAGCGCCAGGCCCGGGACCGTCATCAAGATGACCAGCACGGTGGAAATCATCATCCAGGCGTTGTCCCCTTTATTGGGGACGGGCGCTGCGACCGCAGCAGCAGGTGCAGGCGCTGCGGCCGACACCACAGCGGCGGCGGCGGGCGCAGCAGCAGCAGCAGCAGCAGGTGCAGCGTCAGCGGGCTTGGCTTCGGCAGATGCAGCGGCGACGGGTGCGGCGGGTGCC
>CAIMHL010000297.1 GCA_903840825.1 uncultured beta proteobacterium | reverse complement strand
ATTCTGATAAGGCTGGGAAAGCATGAAGTGAGTTATTATAACTAATTGATTTTATAGATTATTTGTCTCTATTCACCCTGACTCAGGCGAAGGCGGACAGCCCATGAAAGTTTGTCGCAACACCTCGAACATATTATGCCCCTGCTTATGCATGGTATCGAGGTAGGAACGGATAACGCAGAAGACCTGCGCGCCTTCGAAGGTGCGCCAGCCGCCGGAGATTTTCTGTTTCACCTTCGGCATGCGGATGGCGCGCTCGGCCAGATTGTTGGTGAACGGCACCCGCAAGTCCGTGACAAAGCGCAGCACCGCCTCGGCATGCTCGCGCATGCGAGTGATCAGGTTAAAAGCGAGCGACTGCTTGACCCGACCCCGACGCTTGTCCTGCCGCTCGACGGGCGGATTACGCTTGAGGGCCCTGTCCAAAATCGCATGGTAATCCCTGAAGATGCGCCGTGTGCGCCACGCACTCAGGGCCGTTTCGCCCGTCTGGCGCGCCGCCACACAGTAGTCACGGGCCTGGATCAACAGATTCATCAACTGTTTGGGCCAGCGTTGACGCGTGGTTTCGCGCTGAAAGGTCAACTCTCGCAGCAAGTGCGCATTGCACAGGGCGTGCAGGCAGTTCGTAAGCCGCCAATAAGTCGGCCAGCAGTCATGCACCGCGGTGCCCAGCAGGTTAGGCAGGATGCCGTGATCCTCGATGGCGGGCAAACCGCGCTGGGTATGCACCCCATACCAGGTGAGTTTGTCGCTCGCCACCGTATGCAGCCAATTCAGGTGGCTGGCCACGCGCAGGCCCGACTCGTCGGCGCCTACCACGGGCAAGTCGATCAGCAACTGGGCAATGTCAGCGACCTTGGGCAGCAGTATCCGGCTCGCCTGATCGCCCCAGGCGCACACCGTGCCCGGCGAGACGCTCAGTCCATACAATTCGGTGATCAGGGTTGCGCTGCGCAAGACCGGCAGCAACTGGCCGTGGGTCAGGTGCACCGCCAGTGCGCGCACGTTTGGGCCATACTGCACGGCCTCGGTCACGTTGGCGGGAAATTCGCTCTGATGCACCTGCCCGCAGACGCAGTGTGTCTGCCACGTGCAGTGTTCGGTGACGAGGTAACTGGCCACGGGGATGTCGATGACCTGCCGACGTTCGTGCAGCGTCTGAGCGGTTTGCGCCAAAGAGGCCCCGCACGTGCAGTATTGCGGCAACGGGTGGTTGATGGGGATGTCCACGCGCGTGGAGCGTTCGAGGGTTTTGCCCACGTGACCGGGTTGTGCGCCGGGTTTCTTGCCAGAGGGCATGTTCGGGGAGGCGCTCTTCTTTGCCAAACCGTCGCTCGATGGCGGCTTGCTCGAGTTGTGGCTGTCCTTGGAAAGGCGCGCTTCGAGTTCTGCAACACACGCCGTCAAGCGCTTGACCTCGGCGATCAGCGGAAACAACGCACGGATGATCGCGTCTTTCTGCTCATGGTTGAGCTGCGACAGTTCCGGTAGTGTTTCCGGCCACTTTTCCATGACTCACAGCATACGGCACTTGCTCTTAAAGTACAATCTTTTTACTCGGGCTGAATAGATAGAGACGGATTATTTATCAAGGCCATATCCGCCCACGCCAGCCATTGTTAACGT
>CAIMHL010000296.1 GCA_903840825.1 uncultured beta proteobacterium | reverse complement strand
CGGCACCAGTTTTTATTGGTGGCACGGTAGTTTTGCCAAGCCTAATACTGTTAACGGCGGTTGTTCAGGCGATTCCCTAGTTAGCACCAGCGGGGTCAATGTGGGGCGCTCCATGACCCGTATTGGCATTGATAACCGATATTTAGGAAAGTTATATGGTACCGACGATCTTAGTGCTGCTTGCATCGCACCCGGAACCGATGCGTATGTGCACCGGGAGGTTTTCACAACGACCTATACCGATACCAATACACGCTTGTATGTGTTCACGGCCAACAAGGCCTTGCGGTCTGCGTTGCTGCCTTAAGCGGACCCCACAAGCCTGAGTTTTCAGGCTTGGATCAACCCACCCAAGCCTCTGGCTTCGGTGGGTTTTTTGTCGTTAAAGGCAGGGCACAATATTGCCCCAGGAGACCCAAAAAATGACCTCATTCCTTGAACTTAGCTGCCACGACCTTCGTTGTGAAATTACCCCCGGTTTAGGCGGCGCCATATCTAGCCTGTGGCTGGGCGACACGCCCGTGTTGCGCTCAACGCCGGCCAAAGACTTGGTCAGCGCACGCCAGGCGGGCAGCTACCCGCTCATCCCTTTTTCAAACCGCGTAGGCCACGCCAAGCTGCAATGGAACGGCACCGATCACCCGCTGGTGCAAACCTGGGCTGAAGAGCCGCACGCCATTCACGGTGTGGGCTGGCTGCGGCCCTGGACGGTGCTGGAGTCGAGCCCGCAGTTTGCGCTGCTGTCTTACGAGCACAAAGCCGACTCCTCTTGGCCATTTGCCTTTGACGCCTCGCAAGCCTACAAGCTGACCGAGCATGAGCTGGCCTTGACGCTGAGCATCACCAACCAGTCTGACCAAGCCGCGCCCGTGGGCTTGGGCTGGCACCCGTATTTCATGAAGCGCCCAGGTTGCCGCATCGCTTTTGAAGCCACCGGTCGTTGGGAAATGAACGCAGACAAGCTGCCCACCCACCGCCTGCCCTCAAGTGGCATCCACGCCGACTGCGAATTTTTGGATGTGGACCACTGCTTTGAGGGCTGGAACGGCGTGGTTCATCTGCGTGACGACGTGCTGCACACCCGCATCAGCGCCAATATGAGCCGCTTGGTGGTGTTCACCGGACCGAGCCACGACGCCGTGGCGATTGAGCCGGTTAGCCACGTCAACAACGCCATCAACCTGATGCGTGCCACTGGCGCCACTGCCGAAGACATGGGGGTGCGCGTGCTGCAACCCGGCGAATCGATGTCCGCCGAGATGAGCATCACTGTGGAGCGCGCATCATGAGTTGGCAAGCCCTCACCACCCAGCCCAACGAGCTGGGCGAATCACCCTTTTGGCACCCTCAGGAACAACGGCTTTATTGGGTGGATATTCCAGGCAAACAAATCTTGCGCGCCGATCCGACGACTGGCGACATGGAGACCTGGGACATGCCCTCAGAGCCGGGTTGCATTGCACCTGCAGCCCAAGGCGGCTTGGTCATTGCCTTGCGTGATGGTTTATTTCGCGCGTCCATTTGGCGCGGCCCCTTGACGCACTTGGCCACCATCGACTACAACCCCGACCACATGCGCGCCAACGACGGCAAGTGCGACGCACTGGGCCGCTTCTGGGTTGGCACCATCGACGAGACCAAAGTGGCCCGCAATGCAGGCCTTTATGCCTTGGACTGCCGGGGTGGCCGCCCACCCGATTTGAACTGCAAGATTGACCCTGCTACCTTTCCTGCTACCACCGCCAACGGACTAGCCTGGAGCCCCGATGGGCGCACCTTGTACTGGGCCGACACCCCAAGCCACACGGTGCATGCCTGGGATTTTGAAATTGAGGGCAACACACTCACCCATCACCGCACTTTTGCCCAAGTGGCGCCCAAGCCCGCAGGCTGGCAGTCGTCAGATTTGTCACCCCACAACGGCGGCTACCAAGGCCGCCCAGATGGGGCTGCGGTGGATGTGCAAGGCAACTACTTTGCTGCCATGTTTGAGGGGCGGCGCCTGTGCAAGTTTGCACCGGATGGCACTTTGCTGGCCGAGATCATCACGCCCGCCCAGTGCCCCACCATGCCCTGCTTTGGCGGTGCTGACTTGCAAACCCTGTTCATCACCACGGCCCGGCATGGCCGCAGCGAGGCCGAGTTGGCGGCGTTTCCGCTGTCGGGTTGTGTGTTTTTCATGCGGGTTGACGTGCCTGGTTTGCCGGTGAATTACTTCGCTGACTCAATTTTTTGAACCCAGCGGTTTCAAAAAATTCAAACCACGGGTGGTCAAGCGCCCTTACCATTTGGCAATGAACGCTTACGACCACGCCCTCCACCATCTCACCAGCCGCATTCTGGCGGCCACCGCTGACCGCACGCCCTTGCGGCTGCGCGGCACGGGCAGCAAAGACTTTTACGGAGAATCGCTGCAAGGCGAGGTGCTAGACACCACCGCACTCACCGGCATCACCAGCTACGAGCCGACCGAATTGGTCGTCACCGCGCGTGCCGGCACACCGCTGGCCGAGTTGGAGGCCGCGCTGGCTGAAAAGAACCAGTGTCTCGCCTTTGAGCCGCCCCGTTTTGGCACCCAGGGTGGCGGTACGGTGGGTGGCATGGTGGCTGCGGGCTTGAGTGGCCCCTCGCGCGCCAGTGTAGGCGGATTGCGCGACTACGTTTTGGGCGCTGAGATCATCAACGGCCGGGGTGAATTGCTCACCTTTGGCGGGCAGGTCATGAAAAATGTGGCCGGCTACGATGTGTCGCGCCTCATGGTGGGCGCTATGGGCACGTTGGGATTAATTACGCAGGTGTCGCTCAAGGTGCTGTCAACCGCACCCGCAGAAGCCACCCTCATGTGCGTCGGTCTCTCGCAGCAAGCAGCGCTTGATTTGCTCAACCGCTGGGGCGGTCAGCCCCTGCCTTTGAGCGCCAGCTGCTGGGTCTTTGATGAGACGGCCAGCCCAGCGCAAGACTATTTATTTGTTCGTCTGCGCGGCGCCGTGGCGGCGGTGGAAGCCGCGTGTCCGCGCATGGTGGCCGATGTGCTGGCCGCAGGGGGGCACGCTGTGCGCATGGACAACGCCCAAGCCATGCCCGACTGGCAGGCTTGCCGAGACCAGACCATGCCCTTCTTTAATGCCCCGTCGCCGGAGATGGGGCTGTGGCGCATGTCAGTGCCGCAAACCGCACCGGCGCTCAAGTTGCCGTACGCCCAGTTTATTGAGTGGCATGGCGGCCTGCGCTGGTGTTGGGCGCCGCTTGAAGCGCAAGAGTTGTTGAGAAATGCCGTCTCGGTGGTAGGTGGAGCTGCTACGTTATTCATAACGCCTGTAGCAATGCCTGCGATCTCTATAGCCCAATTTAACCCCATAAATTCAGGCCTGGCTGCTATTCACCAACGCCTGAAAGCCGAGTTTGACCCGGCCGGTATTTTTAACCGCGGTCGCCTGGTCGCCAACCTCTAAGCCCCTCATGCAAACCAATCTCGCTCCCGAATACCAAGGCACCGCCGACGGCCAAGCCGCCGAAGCCATTTTGCGCAAATGCGTTCACTGCGGTTTTTGTACTGCCACTTGCCCCACCTACCAGTTGCTCGGCGACGAGCTAGATGGTCCTCGGGGCCGCATTTACTTGATGAAGCAAGTGCTGGAGGGCGAAACCCCCACGCGCAAAACCCAGATGCACCTGGACCGCTGCCTGACGTGCCGCAATTGCGAAACCACCTGCCCCTCAGGGGTGGACTACGGCCACTTGATCGACATCGGGCGCAAGCTGGTTGATGCCAAAGTGCCGCGCCCTCTGGGTGAAAGTGCGTTGCGCTGGGCGCTCAAAGAAGGTTTGCCCTCGCCCTTGTTTGCCCCGGCCATGGCCATGGGCCAACTGGTGCGACCGCTGCTGCCTGCTGCGTTAAAAAACAAAGTGCCTGCCAAGCAAGCTGCGGGCGATTGGCCCACTGCGGTTCACGCCCGCAAAGTGCTGATGCTGGCCGGTTGTGTGCAGCCCGCGATGATGCCCAACATCAACCGCGCCACCGCCCGCGTGCTGGACGCTGTGGGCGTGCAAACCGTCATCGCGCCCAAAGCCGGTTGCTGCGGCGCCGTCAAGTACCACCTCAACGACCATGACGGTGGCAAGGCCGAGATGCGCGCCAACATTGACGCTTGGTGGCCGCACATTGAAGGCGCGGGCGTGGAGGCCATCCTCATGAATGCCTCAGGCTGCGGCGTCACCGTCAAGGAATACGGCCACATTTTGCAAGACGATCCGCTCTACGCTGCCAAAGCGGCACGAGTTAGCGCACTCACGCAAGATGTGAGCGAGTGGCTGCCCGAGCTGAGCGAAAAACTGCGCGAGCGCGTCAAAACAACAGCCGCCACCATCGCCTTTCACCCCCCTTGCACGCTGCAACACGGCCAAAAACTGCGTGGCGGGGTCGAGCAGCATTTGGGCGAGTTGGGCTTTAACGTCAAAATCACCGGCTGCGAGGCCCACCTGTGCTGCGGCTCGGCGGGCACTTACTCGGTGCTCAACCCCACGCTGTCTTACCAACTGCGCGACCGCAAGCTAGGCCACCTGAATGAGACCTTTGGCGAGACCCCGCCCGAGACCATCGTGTCTGCCAATATCGGCTGCATCACCCACCTGCAAAGTGGCACTGCCACACCGGTGCGCCACTGGGTTGAAGTGCTGGACGAAGCCTTGTTAAAAACACTATAAAATTTATAGCTGTTTAAGCACGTTCAACGTGCGCTACAGCTCTATTTTTTATAAATTTGATCACAGGTGTTTGCATGACCTTTCCTACCGCGCTTGAAAACCTGAATGTGCTCTCGCAGCACACCCTGCTGTCGCCCAGCCAATTGCACGAAGACATTCCGGCCAGCGCGCAGGCCATGCACACCGTCAGCACGGCGCGTGCGGCCTTGGGCGAGGTGTTGAGCGGGCGCGATACGCGCTTGCTGGTGGTGGTGGGGCCGTGCTCGATTCACGACACGGTGGCCGCCATGGATTACGCCCGCCGCCTCAAAGCGCTGGCCGATGAGTTGCAAGACCAGTTGCTGATCGTGATGCGCGTGTATTTTGAGAAGCCGCGCACCACCGTGGGCTGGAAAGGGCTAATCAACGACCCGCGCATGGACGACTCGTTTCAAATTGAAGAGGGCTTGCGCCTGGCGCGCCGTCTGCTGATTGACCTCAACGAACTCGGCCTGCCCTGCGGCACCGAGGCGCTTGACCCCATCACGCCCCAGTATCTGGGCGACCTGATCGCCTGGAGTGCCATTGGCGCCCGCACCACCGAAAGCCAAACCCACCGCGAGTTGGCCAGTGGCCTGTCAAGCCCGGTTGGCTTTAAAAATGGCACCGATGGCAACCTGGAAGTCGCCTTGAACGCCATGCTGTCGGCGGCCCAGCCTCACTCGTTTTTAGGCATTGATGGTGCCGGCCAAGTGGCGGTCACGCACACCCGGGGCAACGCTTTTGGGCACCTTATTTTGCGCGGCGGTGCAGCGCCCAATTACGACTCGGTGGCCGTGGCCCAAGCCGAAGCCGCGCTTAACGCGGCCAAGTTGCCGGTCAATATCGTGGTGGACTGCAGCCACGCCAACTCGCGCAAAAACCACGCCTTGCAAACCGGGGTGCTCAAAGACGTGGTGCACCAGATTGCTGATGGCAACCGCGCCATCAAGGGCGTGATGCTGGAGTCCAACTTGTTTGAGGGCAACCAAAAACTCACCACCCCACAAGACCTGCGCTACGGCGTGTCCATCACCGATGCTTGTTTGGGGTGGGACACGACGGTGAGTTGTTTGCGTGAAGCGGCGCAGCGTCTGGCAATAGCCGCTATTTAAGCGCCTGATCAGGCGGCCAGCGCCGCCTCAATATCCTTAGCCAGGCTGGCCGGGGCATCAGTGGGTGCGTAGCGTTTGATGACCTGGCCATCTTTGCCGACCAAAAATTTGGTGAAATTCCATTTGATGGCCTTGGTGCCCAACAAGCCGGGGGCTTCGGCTGACAGCCACTGGTACAGCGGGTGGGCCTGCGCACCGTTGACCTCAATCTTGGCCATCATGGGAAAGCTGACGCCGTAGTTGAGTTGGCAAAACTCGGCAATCTGGGTGTTGCTGCCCGAGTCCTGGGCGCCAAACTGGTTGCAAGGGAAGCCCAGCACCGCCAAGCCTTTGTCGGCGTACGCTTTGTGCAGCGTCTCAAGACCCGCAAACTGGGGGGTGAAGCCGCAGGCGCTGGCGGTGTTGACGATCAGCATGGCCTGACCCTTGAACTGACTCAAGGCCACCGGGGTGCCGTCAATTTTTTGGGCTTCAAAGTCGTACACGGTGCTCATGGTGGCGTCCCTTCAGTTAATTAAAACCAGAGTTTCGCACTTCTGCCTCATTCATCAGCGCTTGCCATACGACAGCACTGACAGCAGTGAGGCCAAAAGAATAAGGGCACCACCCAGCAACGTGCGCGTTGACAATTCTGCCGTGCCCAGCACCACCGATGACACGCTGGCAAAGACCACCTCAGACAGCATGATCAGCGAGGTAGCGCTGGCGTTCAATCTTCCCGCGCCATATTGGAGTGCCAGGTTCGCCACCATAAAGGCCACGCTGACCAGCAGCGCCAGCGCTATCCATGAGAATTGGGGCGCAGGCAGTGCGTTCACAAGGCCCAAAGCCATGCCCAGCAGCGCGGCGATGATGGCCACCACCGCGCCTCCGCCAAACATGGCCAACATCCGAGACTCGCCGGGCGTGTGGTTGAGCTTTCTGAGCAAAATATTGGTCAGCGCAAAAGAGAATCCTGCCATCAGGGCCATCCAGTCCGGCAAGCTCTCGGGTACGGGCCACGGTGAGGTGGGCGTTTTGAGCACAATCACCACGCCGGTGAGCGCCAGGCCCAGGCGAAGCAGGGCTCCTTTTGTAGGCTTTTCACCCAACATGGGCCAGGCCAGCAACACAACCCAGGCCGGCATCAAATAGAACAGCAGCACCGCGCGCACCACGTCGCCCAGGGTCACGGCCCAGTTAAAGCCGATATTGGTCAGGCCTGCGGCCACTACCAGCCACCATAAAGCAGGGTGTTTGACAAAGCCGCGCCAGGCGCGTGGCTGAAAAACGGTCAAGCACAGCAGAGCTAGGCAATAGATGATGGCCGTGGCCCACATGGGGTGCACGCCATAAGCTTGCAGTTCACGAAAAGGCCACCAGGAGACGCCGTAAACAAACGCATTGAGCGTCAGTGCGGCCGCAGCCAGCACGGCTTTGACTGTGGCCGTCATCAGCCGTGTAAGTTGTCGCTGCGGGCAATGGTCAGCAGGTGGTCGACCTCAGCACGGTGATGAACGCAGTTGTGGGCATGCCAGCGCTTGATGAGCCACATGAACCCCGCAATAACCAAACCAAACACGGTGATGGCCGCAAAGGTGGGTAAACCCTGGCTTTTGGACAAGCTATAGCCTGCGCCCAACAGCAAAATGCAGGCTTGCTCATTGAAGTTTTGTACGGCAATGCTGCGCCCCGCACCCATCAGGTTGTGCCCCCGGTGCTGTAAGAGCGCGTTCATGGGTACCACCAAAAAGCCGCCCAAAGCACCCAACAAAATCAAGAAAGGAGCCGCCACCCAAACGTTGGTAATAAATATGAGCATGATGATCAGCAGGCCCATGCCAATGCCCAGCGAAATAACGCGCGGGCCGTCTTCAAGCTTCATGCGCATGGAGGCCACCACTGCGCCTACCGCCATGCCAATCGCCACCACCCCTTGCAGGGCCGAGGCCTGCGTCACGTTGTAGCCCAGTGCCACTCCCGCCCAGGCCAGCACAATGAACTTTAAATTGCCCGCCACCCCCCAAATAAGGGTGGTCGAGGCCAGCGAGATCTGACCCAGCTTGTCGCGCCACAAGCGGGTGTTGCAGGTCCAGAAATCAGGCAGCAAAGAGGCGAGGCGGCGCGGCATCGGGCGAATCTCGACCCCGGTGTCGGGAATGTGGGTGTTGAACCAAGCAGCCAGCATGTAAAACAGAATCAGCACACCAATAGCGGCCTCTGGCGCCGTATCAATGCTGCTGGTCACGAACGGCAGATCTAAGGAGAGCAGCAAGGGCGACAGCACCGGGCCGATCAATTGTCCACCCAGCAAGACGCCCAAAATGATGGAGGCAATGGTGAGCCCCTCAATCCAACCGTTGGCCTTGACCAGTTGGGATGCAGGCAGCAGCTCCGTCAGAATGCCATATTTGGCCGGAGAGTAAGCTGCCGCGCCCAGTCCCACAATGGCGTAAGACAGCAAAGGGTGGGTGCCAAACAACATCAGCAGGCAACCCAATACCTTGATGAAGTTACTGATAAGCATGACCCGGCCTTTGGGCATAGAGTCGGCAAAGGCCCCGACAAACGGCGCCAAAATCACATAAAACAGGGCAAACATGGGCACCAAAGCAGCCTGTTGCCACTCGGGTGCTTGGCTGGTGATGAGCAACTGAACGGCTGCAACAAACAGGGCGTTGTCGGCCAGCGAGCTAAAAAACTGCGCTGACATGATGGTGAAGAAGCCACGTTTCATTGTCTGAAGGCGCGCATCAAATTACTGACGCGAAAAATTTGTTATAGGTTCCCAAACGGTACGGGTTTATAGCATGGCCGGGAAGTGTCAGAATAAACCCTTTTTCCCCGCTGTCAGGTTCGTGCATGCCCCGTCCCATCCTAGCCACCATCCATACCGGCGCTCTTCGCCATAATTTTGAGCGCATCCGGGCCGCTGCGCCTGATGCGCGGGCTTGGGCCATCGTCAAGGCCAACGCCTATGGCCACGGTATTGAGCGTGTATTTGACGGCCTGCGCGGTGCCGATGGCTTTGCGCTGCTGGACCTTGAAGAAGCCCAGCGTGTGCGCGCCTTAGGCTGGCGGGGCCCCATTTTGTTGCTCGAAGGGGTGTTTGAGCTGCGCGACCTGGAGCTGTGCTCGCGCCTGGACCTGTGGCACACGGTGCATTGCGAGGAGCAAATTGACATGCTGGCCACGCACAAAACCAATGTGCCGCACCGGGTTTTTCTCAAGATGAACTCGGGCATGAACCGCTTGGGATTTGCCCCCCGGCTTTACCGGGCCGCCTGGACACGCCTGAATGCGCTGCCCCAGGTTGATGAAATATCGCTCATGACCCACTTCAGCGATGCCGATGGTGCGCGTGGCATTGATGCGCAAATGGCGGTTTTTGCTGAAGTTACGCAAGACCTGCCGGGCGAACGCTCACTGAGCAATAGTGCCGCCACTCTGCGCCACACCTTGTCGGGGCCCGAGGCAAGCGCCCGCCTTGCGCCCTATGTCGCCTCCGACTGGGTGCGCCCCGGCATTGCCGTGTATGGCAGCGCGCCAGACTTTCCCGAGCACAGCGCCTCCGATTGGGGCTTGCAGCCGAGTATGACTTTGTCATCAAAAATAATAGCTGTTCAAGCAATCCAGGCGGGCGATAGCGTCGGTTATGGTTCAATATTTACGGCGCAGACCGATTTGCGCATTGGCGTGGTCGCCTGTGGCTATGCCGATGGCTACCCGCGCTCGTGCCCTACCGGCACGCCCGTGCTGGTGAACGGGGTGCGCACCCGCACGGTGGGCCGCGTCAGCATGGACATGATCACGGTTGACCTTACCCCGGTGCCGCAGGCGGCCTTAGGCACGGAGGTCACGCTCTGGGGCGCAAGCGCCGGGGGCCAGTTGCTGTCCATCGACGAGGTCGCCCACGCGGCCGGCACGGTCGGCTACGAGTTGATGTGTGGCCTGGCCCAGCGGGTACCGGTTACGGTGGCAGGCGACGACTGAGCTTGATCAGCTCAAACCAAAGCACGCTGGACAAGCCCATGCCTGTTGCGATCAGCAGGCTGGGCAAGGGCAGGGGCTCAAAGTTGAAAAGCCCGGCCATCCAGGGCCAGTAAAGTGCCAGACTCAAAAGCCCCAGCGTTGCACCGACCACCCATTTTAGCGTGCGGTTGGGCGTGCGCAGCAGTGCCCACCAAGAGGCAGTTCGGGAGCGGTTGGAAAAAATCAGCGCCAAGTTCCCCATCACCAAGGTGGCAAAGGTAAACGCCCGCACTTCTTTTTCACTCAAGTAAGTGGCCCCCAGCCCATAAGCCGCCATCACCACCAAAAGCACGCCCAAACCTTGCAGTAGTGACAAAACCAGCGTCATGCCGCCAAACAAGGGGGCCTCTATGTCACGCGGCGGTCGTTGCATGACATCGGCCTCTGACGGCTCGTTCTCAAACACCAAAGAGCAGGCCGGGTCAATCACCAGCTCCAAAAAGGCGATGTGCAGCGGGTACAGCATCACCGGCCAGCCCAGCAACACCGGCAGCAAAGCCATGCCCGCAATGGGGATGTGGACGGCCAGTATGTAAGACATGGATTTACGCAGGTTGTCAAAAATGCGGCGCCCCAGCCCGATGGCCCGCACGATGGAGGCGAAGTTGTCGTCCAGCAAGACGATGGCGGCGGCTTCGCGGGCCACATCGGTGCCGCGCCCGCCCATCGCCACACCCACATGGGCGGCTTTGAGCGCGGGCGCATCGTTGACGCCATCGCCCGTCATGGCCACGATCTCGCCGTTGGCCTGGAGCGCCTGCACGATACGCAGTTTTTGCTCAGGCGCGATGCGGGCACAAATGTGGACTGTTTTCATCTGCTGCTGCAACTCGGCCCGGCTCATGCGCGTCATGGCGTCCCCGGTCAGGACGCCATCGGCTGTACCGGCATCCAGATGGGCTTGCCGGGCCATGGCGCGGGCCGTGGCCGGGTAGTCGCCGGTGATCATGACCACCCGGATGCCTGCGCTCAAACACTGCGCTACCGCTTCGGGGATTTCGGCGCGCAAGGGGTCGGCCAAGCCCAGCAGGCCGACAAACTCAAAGTCGAAGTCATGCGCCAGTGCTGGCCAGCGCTCCCCTGTAAAGCGTGCTTGCGCTACCCCCAACACGCGCAGACCTTGGGCGGCCATGGCCTCGGCAGCAGCAGCAATTTTGGTCTGGGCTGTGCTGTCCAGATGGCACAAGTCCATGATGGCCTCGGGCGCCCCTTTGGCCGCGACAACGTGGGTATCGCCTGTCTGTGCGCGCCACACATGCGACATTGCTCGCAGCTCGTTGGTGAGCCCATATTCCTGCAGCAGGGTCCAGTCACGGTGCAAGTGTTCGGTATCAGCCAAAAAATGCACACCCAGGCGGTGGAAGGCTTTTTCCATCGGATCAAACGGGTCACTCACGCTGGCCAAAATTGAATACTCGACCAAGGTGTGAAAGGCTTCCGGCAGTTCGGTGGTGCGGTGGTAGTCAATCACCAGGGCCTCGTTGGCGCCTTGGGCATAGAGCTGCATCACTGTCATGCGGTTTTCTGTGAGGGTGCCGGTCTTGTCTACGCACAAAACCGAGGTAGCCCCCAGCGTCTCAATGGCGTTGATGCGCCGCACCAGCACCTGTTGCTTGGAGAGCCGCCAGGCACCCAGGGCCGGCAACACCGTCAAGACTACTGTGAACTCTTGCGGAAGCAGCGCCATGGCCAGGGCAATGCCAGCCAGCAGTGCGCCCATCCAGTCATCCCGAATCAGGCCGTAGGCCATCACAAGAAAGAGGCTGGCACAAAAAGCAATGACAGCCAGCAAGCGAACCAGTCGGCCCATTTGCACTTTTAAAGGCGAACGCTCGGCGCTCAAGGTCGCCAAAGATGTGCCAATGCGCCCAATCTCACTGCGCGGCCCGGTGGCGGTGACGCGGGCGCTGCCATGGCCTTTGACCAAGAGCGTGCCCGAGTACAAAAAAGGCCGCGTACCGCCGCCGGGGCTGGGCGTGGGCCCTGGTGCCAATTTGCTCACGGGCACGGCCTCGCCGGTCAGCAGCGATTCATCCACCTCCAGGCCATGGCCGGTGAGCAGCACGGCATCGGCCGCAATGCGGTCGCCCTCGGCCAAGATCAACACATCCCCCACCACCACCTCACACCCGGCAATACGCAGCGCCTGACCATCACGCAACACCAGGGCGCGGGGGCTGGTCAGGTCGCGCAGGGCCGCCATGGCTCGCTCGGTTTTGCCCTCCTGGTAGAGCGTTAAAGCCAACACCACCAGCACCAGGCCAAACAAAACAAGACCCTCCTGCAAATCCCCCAAAATCAAATAGAGTGTGCCTGCCGCCAACAGCAGCATAAACATCGGCTCCTGGAAGGTCTCCTTGACGATGGCACGCATCAGGCGGCGTTCATCACCTGGCAAAGCGTTAGGGCCGTCTTGCTGCAGGCGCTGCTCGGCCTGCGCCGAGGTCAGGCCTTCATCAGTCGCTTGTAAAACCATTGCTTGCCTCCCTCTACCACCCCCAAATAAGCCACCACCAAACCCGCCAGCAAGCCAAAAAATGACAGTGGCAGCGGCGTGAAGCCCAAATAGGGCGCCAAGGGGGTAAACGGTAAAAGCATCGCTGTCAGCACAACCGCCAACGACGTCATGAGCAGCCAGGCGTGGGGACGGCTGCGCAAAGGGTTGCGCCGGGTCCGGATCACAAAGATCACCAAGACCTGGGTCGCCATCGACTCGACAAACCAGCCCGTTCGAAACAGCGATTCCTGGGCGTTGAACCAGTGAATCAACACGTAAAAGGTCAAGAAATCAAACAAGGAACTGATCGGCCCGATCGTCAGCATGAAATTACGGATAAAGCCCATATCCCATTGTTTGGGTTGCGCCAGGTCTTCCTTATCGACATGGTCCAGGGGCAAGGTAATTTCAGACACGTCGTAGAGCAGGTTGTTGAGCAAAATCTGCAAAGGCAACATGGGCAAAAAGGGCAAGAAAAGTGTCGCGGCCGCCATGCTGAACATATTGCCAAAGTTGGAACTGGTGGCCATCATGATGTACTTCATGACGTTGCCAAAGGTGCGCCGCCCCTCCAAAATGCCTTGGTGCAGCACCATCAGGTCGCGCTCCAAAAGGACCATGTCGGCCGCCTGCTTGGCTACATCCACCGCCCCCTCTACCGAAATGCCCACATCGGCGGTGTGCAGCGAGGGCGCATCGTTGATGCCATCGCCCAGATAACCCACCACATGCCCACGCGCTTTCAGGGCCAGGATAATGCGGTTCTTTTGTGACGGGTTGACCCGGCAAAACAAATTCACGAGTTCCACCCGGGCCCGCAGCGCATCGTCGTTCATGGCACTGAGCTCGGCCCCCGTCAACACGCCCTCAATCCGGATACCCAGTTGGGTGCAAACATGACGGGTCACACGCTCGTTGTCACCGGTCACAATTTTGACGGCGATGCCACTGCCCGCCATGGCGCGCAAGGCGTCACCCGCACTGGCTTTGGGTGGGTCCAAAAAGGCGGCAAATCCCGCAAACACCAGTTCACTTTCATCAGACACCACAGCGTGTGGGTGGTCAAGGCCCACATCCCGCCAAGCAACGCCCAGCACCCGAAATCCCTCTTCCCCCAACTCATCAAACAAGGTGTTGATGCGAACGCGCGTAGCTTCATCAAGAAGAGCGGTGTCGCCAGTGGGCTTTTGGTAGTGCGTGCACAAGCGCAAGATGTCTTCTGGCGCGCCCTTGACCACCAAGCGACGCGCCTCAGCGCGCTCCACCAACACCGAGACGCGGCG
>CAIMHL010000295.1 GCA_903840825.1 uncultured beta proteobacterium | reverse complement strand
TGCAGCGCCTCTGACGCCCAAGTGCGCGAAGCCATTGCCCTGATTGGGCGCCTGGAGCCCAAACCCGGCCGTCGCTTTGTCAATGTCGAACGCAATATCGTGATTCCCGATGTGCTGGTGGTCAAAGTCGGCAGCGCCGCACAACCCCGGTTCCAAGTGCGCCTGAACAGCGAGGTGATGCCGCGCCTACGGGTGCATGACATTTACGCCAACGCCCTCAAGCAGCACAAAGGTGGTGGTACCGATGCCGCCAACCACGCCGCGCTGCAACAGCGCTTGCAAGAGGCCCGCTGGTTCATCAAAAACATCCAACAGCGCTTTGACACTATTTTGCGGGTCAGCACCGCCATTGTGGAACGGCAAAAAAACTTCTTCCTGCACGGTGAACTGGCCATGCGCCCGCTGGTGTTGCGCGAAATTGCGGATGAGTTGGGCTTGCATGAGTCCACCATCAGCCGCGTGACCACCGCCAAGTACATGGCCACGCCCTATGGCACATTTGAGTTGAAGTATTTCTTTGGCTCGGGCCTGGGCACGGACTCTGGCGGCAACGCCTCAAGCACGGCGGTGCGCGCCATCATCAAGCAATTTATCAGCGCCGAAAGCGCAGCGAAACCACTCAGCGACAATCAGCTCTCTGAAATGCTCAAAGAACAAGGCATCGACTGTGCGCGCCGCACGGTTGCGAAATACCGCGAAGGCCTGAGAATCGCCTCCGCGTCCTTGCGAAAAGCACTCTAACAACAGCGAATTCGCCGTGAACGACTGTTTTCATTGCGAGCGAAGCGCGGCAATCCACCGCCCCGGATTGCTGAGCTTTGCTTGCGAAGACAACATGCCGTGGCCAATAAACCGGAACGTCCCGTGAACCAACTCCAATTATTTTTACCCTGCGCCGCTGGCGTTGAGGACTTGCTACTCCCCGAGGTGCTGCGCATCACGGGCCTGCCCCCGGGCTGCGCTACCAAACAGCGCGGCGGCGTTGCAGTGCGCACCTCGCTTAACCACGCGATGCTGCTCAATTTGTACAGCCGCCTGGCCCAGCGCGTGCTGGTGCTGCTGTCGTTCACCGAGTACCGCGGTGAGCAAGACCTGTACCGTGCGGCCAGTGAGGTGGCTTGGGAGCGCTGGTTCACGCCCAAGGAAAGCATCAAGGTGGAGGTAACCGCCCAGCACAGCCCGCTTACCTCGCTCAATTTTGCCGCGCTCAAGATCAAGGACGCCGTGTGCGACCGCTTTCGGGCCACCGCAGGCGGCGTGCGCCCCGATGTGAATACCCAGTGGCCCGATGCCCGCATCTACACCCACCTCACCACCGACCACTGTTCCTTGTACCTCGACACCTCGGGTGAGCCACTGTTTAAGCGCGGCTGGCGCGAAGACAAGGGTGATGCGCCCTTGAAGGAAACCTTGGCGGCCGCCATGATTGCCGCCAGCGGCTGGATGGATGGCGACGACGACCTGCTGCCCTTTTACGACCCCTGTTGCGGCAGTGGCACCATCGCCATTGAAGCCGCCCAAATGGCGTGCAATGTGGCCGCAGGCAGTCGCCGCCGCTTCGCGTTTGAGAAGTATTTGCCCTTTCGTCACGCTGAGTGGGACGCTATGAAAAAAGAAGCTGCTTTAGCAGAGGTAGTTCGCTCTCCAGGCCAAAAGCCCATAATTTTTGGCAGTGATGTCTCCCACCGCATGGTCGACTTTGCCCAGCGCAACGCCGAGCGCGCCGGGGTGGCCGATGTCATCGAATTTCGCGGGGGCGATGCCTTGCAGCGCCTGCCCCCAGTGGCCGGCCCGGGCGTCATTGTGATGAACCCGCCCTATGGCGAGCGGATTGAAGTGGCCGGCGTAGCGGGCCAGGCCGCGCAAGAGGGCCGCTTTGGCGCCCGCGAGCTGGCCCAGACTGAAGAAGGTGTTGAGTTTTTCAGCCAGTTGGCTGCCCACTGGAAGAAAAACTACCCCGACTGGACCGCCTGGGTGCTCACGCCTGATCTGAAATTGCCCAGCAAAATGCGCCTTAAAGAATCCCGCCGGGTGCCGATGTGGAACGGCCCCAT
>CAIMHL010000294.1 GCA_903840825.1 uncultured beta proteobacterium | reverse complement strand
GTGTCCAGCGCCAGTTCGGTCATGCCGATGACGCCATTCATGGGGGTGCGAATCTCATGGCTCATATTGGCCAAAAACTCGGACTTGGCCCGGTTGGCCGACTCTGCCAACTCTTTGGCAGCTTGTAAGGCATCAGAATATTGCCGGGATTGCGAGACGTTGCTCAGAGAGCCATTCCACAAAATCCGTCCATCGGGAAACTTTTTGGGTCGCGCGTCTGCGTGCACCCAAATAATTTCGCCACTGGTCTTGTGCCTATAGCGGTAGTCCTGAGACCAAGGCTCAAGAGTTTCTTCAGAAATAGCAATTTGTCTGTGCACCTCAGCCAGGTCTTCGGGCACTATTTGATTGAAAACCAGACTGGCATCAAGCATGCATTCGGCCGGCGTCAAGCCGCACAAAGTCTCCAGCGCCGGGCTGCAAAATGGCAGGGAAATAGTGCCATCCGGCATTTTCAGAAACTGGTAAAGCGCCACGGGAACGTCTTGAGTCACTTCACGCAAGAGAATCATCGCCTCTTTAACCTGAGTCACATCGTGCCAAATTCCGGTGTAAACCGTGGCACCACTGGCGGTCAACTCAGGCTCAGGGTTCATTTCAGCCCTGATCCAACGCGTTTCACCGCGCGGCCCATCAATTTGGTAGTTACTGCTCCAGGCTAAGCGTGCCTTGGCGGCTATCAACAAGGATTGAAACCGAGCCTCACGGTCTTCACCGAGCATTTGCTGGCGGTACAACTGAGGGTTGGCAAGCAAAGCAGAGGCGTCAAGGCCCAAAATATCTCTGGCGCGCTCACTGACATATGTAAAACAAAGCTGCTCCAAACCTACTTCACACTGAAACACCACTGCGGGCACGGCATTGGTAATGCGGCGGATACGGGCTTCGGCAGCCGCCATTTTTTCATCCAGCAACTTGGCCGCCGTGACGTCGGTACGGATGGCGATGTACTGCACCAGCTGCCCCTGAGGGTTCAAAACAGGCATTAAGGTGGACTGTACCCAATAAAGCTGGCCCGACTTGTTGCGGTTGCAAATTTCACCCTGCCAGACTTGGCCTGAGGCCATCACGCGCCACATCTCCGCAATAAAGGTTTGCGGGTGCGCACCCGAATTGATGATGCGGTGGGTAGCGCCCAGCAACTCTTCGCGGGAATACTCACTGACTTCGCAGAACTTGTCATTGACATACGTGATGACACCTGACGCATCAGTGGCACTGACAATGGCATGCTGATCCAGGGCCTGAAGCAAGCTGTCAGATTTTTTGATTTGTTGTTGCAGTTGAAGATGTGTAAGCGCTTGGGATTGCAACAAACTCGATAACACACCAGACAGCGACTCCAGGCTTTGGTCAATTACGGGCAAAACGGAGGGGTCGAGTTGTTGCTGCAAAATATCGGTGCTGGTACGCAAAGAGGCCATCGCGCTCAAGCCACTTTCCAGGTCCAGACGAATTTGCTCTTGGGCTCGGGTTACTTCATTTTGTGAATTTTCAAGCTCCAGGTGTTCGACAAGTCGGTTTCGGTCAGCGACTTCGCTGAAGGCGGCAATTTCTTGCAAAAAAGACGACAGCCCGCTTAAAACAGACGCGGCGCCGGCCGACAAGCCGTGAGAACTCCCCAGCTGCTTCAACTCAGACAGCACCGCTTGCTGATCGCCAAAACCTTCGCCAAATAGCGCTTGGGTTTCCCGCTTGATCATGGCTCTCATCGCCGTACCTTATGAGCACAAGCTCAATTTAGGGACAAGGAATTCTAAATACGTTTTAATTTCTAGAATCATTTTTATTGCACCACTGAATACTAATGTTTGGTGAATTTTAGCAAAATGTCATGAGGCGCAATTATTAAAAGCAGGGCTTTCGCTTGTCAATAAACGCTTGTACGCCCTCCCGGTGCTCGAGACTGCTGGCATAGGCGTAAGGCGAATTTAAGTGAACTGAGGCCCCATCAGTCCTATTTTCTTGAGCCACCACACTGTTTAAAGGGGCATTCAGGGCGCGCAAGGTCTGCTTGTTGGCACGCGCTGCCGCAGGTGCCAGATCTGCCACGCGCTGCGCGCTGGAATGCACATGCGCGTGCAGCGCCTCAGGGTCAATAACCTGGCTTAAAAAACCACAGGCCTTCATGTCCTCTGCACTGAACAGGGTTGCCTCCAGCAGCATTTGGCGCGCTGCGGTCAGGCCCACCTCGCGGGTCACCAAGGCTGCCTCCCGCGGTGCCATCGGGAAACCCAGCTTGGCAATAGGCGCACCAAAGCAAGCAGCCGAACTGGCCAAGCGGATGTCGCAGCAACTGGCTATCTCCACACCCGCGCCCATGCAGTTGCCGTCAATGTGCGCGATCATCGGCACATCACAGGAAAGCATAGCGTTCAAAGCACCCCAAACATCATTTTCATGAAAATCGCGCAGAGAAGCTTCTTCAAACCTGAAGCTGGCGTATTCTGAAATATCGCCTCCCGCACAAAAATGCGCACCCTCGCCGCGAATCACGATGCAGCGCACCTCGATGCTCACTTGTAGTTGCTCAAAAACTGCACGCAATTCGCGCCACATCAAGCGGGACATGGCGTTGAACCGCTCAGGATGACTAATCGTGACCGTGGCCACAGCGCCGACTTGCTCAACTCGAATAGTTCTGGTCATGGTTTGATCCTCTTAACCTGAATTATTTTGATAGCTGACCAAGCACGTCTAGCTTACCCTAAAGGCTTATTTAGCTTTTTTTTCGGCCCAGAGCCACAAACCCACACCACCCAGAATCATGGGCACGCACAACCACTGGCCCATGCTCATGCCCAGCGACAAAATACCCAAGTGCGCATCGGGCTCCCTGAAAAACTCGGCGATAAAACGGAACACGCCATAACCCAGCAAAAACACTGCCGACACCTGGCCCACCTTACGCGGTGTACGGGCATACAGCCACAGCAGCACAAACAACAACAGACCTTCCAGTAAGAACTGATACGCCTGCGACGGGTGGCGCGGCAAGTCGCCACCACCCCGAAACACCATGCCCCAAGGCAGGTCAGGACTGCTGACGCGCCCCCACAACTCGCCATTGATAAAGTTGCCCAAGCGCCCCGCCGCCAACCCGGTGGGCACGCAAGGCGCCACAAAATCGGCCACCTGCAGCCAGGGCTTGCCACGCGAGCGGGCAAACCAGACCATCGCCACAATCACGCCCAGCATGCCGCCATGAAAACTCATGCCGCCCTGCCACACCGCCAAAATCTCCAGCGGGTGCGCCAGGT
>CAIMHL010000293.1 GCA_903840825.1 uncultured beta proteobacterium | reverse complement strand
GAGTGCTAGATTTGTGCCAAGTGCAGATTCTGGTGCTCGACGAAGCCGACCTCATGTTGTACATGGGCTTTATCCATGACTTGAAAAAAGTGCTGGACGTGGTGCCTAAAGAAAATCAGAGCTTGCTGTTCTCGGCCACCTTCAGCGACGAGATTCGCGACTTGGCTGCGACCTTGCTGAAAAATCCTTTGAGTATTCAAGTGACCCCGCGCAACACCACCGTGCAGCGCATCACGCAAGTGATTCACCCGGTAGGCCGTGGCAAAAAGAAAGCGCTGCTGGCTCACATCATCAACGAGCACAACTGGAGCCAGGTGCTGGTGTTTACCCGTACCAAATTTGGCGCCAACAATGTGGCCGAGTTTTTGACCAAAAACGGCATCGAAGCTATGGCTTTGCACGGCAACAAGAGCCAATCAGCCCGCACCCAAGCGCTGGCTGGCTTCAAAACCGGCCAAGTTCGTGCTTTGGTGGCCACTGACATTGCCGCCCGTGGCATTGACATTGACGACCTGCCGCACGTCGTGAACTACGAAATCCCGAACGTGTGTGAAGACTACGTTCACCGCATTGGCCGCACCGGACGTGCCGGCGCTGACGGCACCGCCTCGAATTTGGTGTGTTTGGACGAAGAAGGCTTCATGCAAGACATCGAGCGCTTCACCAAGCAAAACATTCCCGTTGAAATTGTGGAAGGCTTTATGCCTGAGCCCGGCGAAAAGGCCGAGCCTATCGCCATGGGTCGTCAAACCATTTGGGGCGGCGCAGGCAAGCCACCAAGCCGCGACGTGATGCAGGCTGCGGCCAAGTCAGCGCGCACTGAAATGCTGACACGCGTGCGTGAAAGCAAGGGCGCAGCTGGCGGTAACGGCGGTGGCGGTGGTGGTGGACGCGGCGGCAATGGCGGCGGCGGTCACCGTCCTGCAGGTCAACGTCCACAAGGCCCAGGCGGCGACCAGCAAGGTCGTGGCCCCGGCCAACGCCCAGCGCAAGGTCGCGGTTTTGGCGGCGGCAATGGCGGTGGAAACGGTGGCGGCTTCGGCGGCGACCGTGGTGGCAACGACCGCGGCGGTTTCGGCGGCGGCGACCGCAATGGTGGCGGCAACGGTGGCGGCTTCGGCGGCAACCACGGTGGTGGACACCACGCACCCGCACGCGCACCAGCGGGCGGACAGCCTGATCCGATGCGCACCAGCGTGGACATGATGGTCGAACGCGCACCTCGTCGCGGCGGCTTCGGCGGCGGTAACCGCAACGGCGGTGGCGGCGGTGGTTTTGGTGGCGGCGCAGGTGGCGGCCGTTCCGGCGGTGGCGGCTACGGTGGCGGCAATGGCGGCGGTCGTTCCGGCGGCGGCAATTTCAACCGTTAAGCCCCCACGCCTCGCCTTCCCGGCCCTGCCCGGGATGCGTTGAACAAACAAAAGGCCCGCTTCATGCGGGCCTTTTGTTGTTAAATTCTGCTTGCAGCTTGGCTACACACGTCCTTGACAAGGGACGCCTTCAAACGGTGAAGGCAGCATGTATGGAAAAACCATTGGTCAGTTCCACTGCTTAAGCAGCAAATATTTATGCGCGTATGGCCTCATCGGCGGTCTTGGCCGACGCGGTGCTCATTTCAAGAAATTGCTCCAAGTACCGATATTCAGCACCTCTTTGTAGCCATTTTTCATCAGCAAAAGCTTGGCCATCCCACTGCGTGTCCCACTGGCACAACAGAGTACGACCGTTGAAGACTTGGGTAGCTCGTTCAGTCGCTCGCCTAGCTCCTGCAGGGGAATATTGATCGTGCCGGGGGCATTGGCGTTGGCAAACTCGGCCGCCGTTCTCACATCAACCAACAGGGCGCCGTTTTTCTTGAGGCTGGGCAGCATGTCGATGACGCGCTTTGAATTCCACCACTTGTAGGCCACCCAAATGGCCAAGCCCAAGAAGGGCCAATACTGTTCAAAATAATTCCCAAAATTCATCATATTCCTTGCTTGTTTTTGCGTGGATTCGCCTGAATAACCGACTAACGGACTTTTGCGCCTGATCAAACCGAGGCCAAAGTACGCTGACAAGCTCACCCAAAATATACCCGCAGGGGTATGATAACAAGACCCCATAAAGATCGGTTTTTTGAAACCACCCTCCCCGACTCAACACCTGCAAGGAAAACCTAATGAGTACCTTTGAACACGCCGCCCTGATCAAAAACATCAACGAAAACCTGGCGCCTTTGCGCAAAGCCCAGCCGGATGCCATGCAAGGCTTCGCGCAGTTGGCCCGCAGCGCCATGACCGAAGGGGTGATCAGCACTAAGCACAAAGAACTCATGGCCTTGGCCATCGGCATTACCCAGTATTGCTCCGGCTGCATCGGCTTTCACGTCAAAGCACTCATCAAGGAAGGCTGCACACGCCAAGAGCTCGAAGAGATGCTGACCGTGTGTGTCTATATGGGCGGTGGCCCGGCCTTGATGTACACAGCCGAAGCCTTGTGCGCCTTTGACGCCATGTCTTCCCCGTCATAAGAAAAATCAAGGCGGATGGGTGCCCGGCCGCAGCTGCCAGGCAAAGTGCGAGCCCGCGCCCACCGCCAGCCCTACGGTCCAAAACACCACCGAGACCCCCACCACGGCACCTGCTGTGCCAAACAGCAAAGGCATCAGCACGCTGGAGGCATTGATCGACATCAACCGCAAGCCCAGCGCCTCGCCATGCCGAGCGGGCGGGGTAATTTGGTGCAGCGTGCTCATGATCATGGGTTGCACGCTGCCCAGCACCAAGCCCAGCATGACCGAGCACGCGCCCATCGACCAAGCCGAGGTCATTAAAGGGTAGATACCAAAAAGCAGGGCTGTGAGCACCATCGCCGTGGTCACCACCGCCCACTCACGCACGCGCGAGGCAAATAGCGGCAAGACGATGCGCACCAAGGTGGCAGACAGCGCGAATGAGCCCAAAATAATGCCGATCACCGAGGCGCTAAAGCCCCGCTCGTGCCCCAGCACGGGCACAACAAAAGTGTGCACATCCCAGCATGAGGACAGTAGCCAGTTCACGCCCATCAAACGCCGCATCAGTGGCTCTCGCATCAGATCCCAGGTTTTCTGGGTCTTGGCTCCGGGCACTGCCAGCACGGGTGGCAGCTCCACCGTCTTGCGGATCCAAAACCAGGTGGCCACAGGCAAGAGCGCCATCAGTAAAAAAGCCGCCCGAAAGCCACTGTGGTCAATCAGCAGACCTGCCGACAAGGGTCCGATAAAGTTGGACACAGCAGGGCCAATCGACAGCCAGCTAAAGACTTCTTTCAGCTCCGTAGGCCCTTGCGCAGCCCGCCCTACATGGCGCTGCAACGCGATGGACGCCACCCCGGTCGCACCGCCGGTGCACAAGGCACTCAGGCACAAAACACCAAACACAGGAAAGGCAACGGCGAGGCCCGCACCCGTGGATGCCGCCAGCACGGACCAACCCAAGGGGCGCTTCAAGCCATGCCGATCCACATATCGACCTGCCGGCAAAGCAAGAAACACCTGGGTGAGGGCAAACAGCGCCAGCAAAAAACCGACTGCCAACGGGCTGTAGCCCTCGCGCAGCGCCAGTAGCGGTGCCGCCATGCGCATGCCTGCCATGCAGGCGTGCAAGCAAACATGACCGGCAATCAGGCGCGCCAGACTGAAGCGCCCTCTTGCCCCGTGGGCTGACACCGCTGTCAAGCCCGCTCTACAGCAGGGTCGCTGTCAAAGTCTTTGTCCAGCGGGATCAGGGCCAGCACTTCTGCCTCTGGCAGCGCCTCCACCCTTTTAAGCGCCCGACCCATGGCGCGGCTGCGCACTTCGGCCCCGTCCAGCGTTTTCAGCACCGTCTCGGTTTGCGACTTGACCTTGGCCAGCACGTCGCCAAACTTGCCAAACTCAGTTTTGACCGCACCCAGCACCTGCCACACTTCGCTGGCGCGTTTTTCCAGCGCCAGTGTTCTAAAGCCCATTTGCAGCGAACTCAACATCGCCAGCAGCGTGGTCGGCCCGGCCAGCGTGATGCGGTGGTCGCGCTGCAAAGCCTGCATCAGGCCGGGGCGGCGCAGCACCTCGGCATACAGGCCTTCAGTGGGTAAAAACAAAATAGCAAAGTCGGTGGTGTGCGGTGGCTCTATGTATTTGTCGGCAATTGATTTGGCCTCCAGGCGAATACGCACTTCTAGCGCCTTGCCCGCCGCTTCAGCACCCGGCGCATCGGCCCTGCCCTGTGCGTCCAGCAAACGCTCGTAGTCTTCATTGGGAAACTTGGCATCTATAGGCAGCCACAGGGGCTCGCCGTGTTCGGATTTCCCGGGCAATTTGATGGCGAAATCGACCACGTTTTTGCTACCGGGGCGGGTAGCAATCTGGGCTGAATATTGGTCCGCCACAAACACCTGCTCCAACAAACTGGCCAGTTGGGCTTCACCAAAAATACCGCGTGTTTTGACGTTGGTGAGCAAATGCTTGAGGTCGCCCACGCCTTGGGCCAGCGTTTGCATTTCGCCCAAGCCTTTGTGGACCTGCTCCAACCGGTCGGCCACTTGCTTGAAACTTTCGCCAAGGCGGGCTTGCAAGGTGGCTTGCAACTTTTCATCGACGGTGGCGCGCATCTCATCGAGCTTGGCGGCGTTGGTGGTTTGCAGTTGCAGCAGCTGCTTCTCCAGCGTCTCACGCACCTCGCTCATGCGCCGGGCGTTGGTCTCACTGAGACCGGAGAGTTGTTGGGTCAGGGTGTC
>CAIMHL010000292.1 GCA_903840825.1 uncultured beta proteobacterium | reverse complement strand
CGCCACATCGAGATTCAGGTGTTTGGCGACACGCAGGGCAACTACGTTTACCTGTTTGAGCGCGATTGCTCGGTACAGCGCCGTCACCAAAAAGTGCTGGAAGAAGCGCCTGCACCCGGCTTGACCGAGCCGTTTCGCCAGCAAATGGGCGAAGCCGCCGTGGCGGCAGCCCGTGCGGTTGCTTATGTGGGCGCGGGCACGGTGGAGTTCATCGTCGAGCAAAAGCCCGATGGCTCGATGATTTTCTTTTTCATGGAAATGAACACCCGCCTGCAAGTAGAGCACCCGGTCACCGAAGCCATCACTGGGCAAGACCTGGTGGAGTGGCAACTGCGCGTGGCCTCGGGCGAGGCCTTGCCGCTGCGCCAAGACCAACTCAAAATAACCGGCCACGCCATCGAAGCGCGTATTTGCGCTGAAAGCCCGGACAACAATTTTTTGCCCGCCACCGGTGCCCTGCACGTTTACGGCCTGCCCGACTGCGTCACCTTTGAGCGCTGCAACGGCGGCGTGCGTGTGGACTCCGGCGTGCGTGAGGGTGATGTCATTTCGCCTTTTTATGACTCGATGGTGGCCAAGCTGATCGTGCATGGCGACACGCGCGAACAGGCGCTCTCGCGCCTGGATGCAGCGCTGGCGCAGACCCACATCGTGGGCCTCAACACCAACGTGCAGTTTTTGCGCAACGTGGTACAAAGCCGCTCATTTGCCAGCGCCGACCTGGACACCGGTTTGATCCCCCGCGAAGAAGCGGTGCTGTTTAACCAGGAAAAAGTCGGGTTGAATCTGGCTGTAGCCGGTGCGATTGCGCACACCTTGCAACAAGAAAAAACCGCTGAAGCTACGCTGGCCAGCCAAGCGGCTTGGCAAGACCCTTGGGCAAGGCAAGACGGCTGGCGCTCGCACGGGCCTAGCGCCCGCCGGTTTGACTTTGAGTTTGCCGGTGTCGTGCAAGTGGTGCAAATGACCACCCTGCACGATGGCGCCTTGCAACTGGATGTGGCAGGCGCGCCTGAGGTGTTCTCATTTGCGCCGGTTATTAAAGGTCTGGATGTGCGCTTGGGCGAACAGCGTCAAATGGTCAGCGTGTACCGAAACGGGGCTGCCGCCCACGTATTCACTGCGCAAGGTGCGACGCAAATATCAGCTATCGACGCCCTGGCCCACGCCGGGGATGCCCAAGTGGAAGGCGGGCGCCTGACCGCGCCGATGCCGGGCAAGGTCGTGTCCTTCTCGGTCAAGGCCGGTGACAAAGTCACCAAAGGCCAAGCTTTGGCCGTGATGGACGCCATGAAAATGGAGCACACCATTGCCGCCCCGATGGACGGTGTGGTGGCTGAATTGCTCTACGCCCCCGGCGACCAAGTGACCGAAGGCGCGGAGTTGCTCAAGTTGGTGGCTTGAGTAGGCTTATATCTGTTGGCTGTGCCTACCAAGATGGGGCTACTTAACTTGAGGGCACAATCGGCAGACTTGATAACTGAGTAGGGGCGTTTGACTATGGCCAGAATTGAAGGCATTCGGATACAAAATTACCGCGCCTTGCGAGATGTGACGCTAGGAAAGACCTTCGATGGGCAAAAGATAGCGCCGCTTCCTAAATTGATGGCCATCATTGGCCCCAATGGCTGCGGAAAATCTAGTTTGATGGACGCCCTAGGGTTTTTGGGTGATTGCATCACTTCTGGCGTTGAGCTGGCTTGTGATATGCCGCACCGGGGTGGGTTCGAGCGCCTGAGAACGCGTGGCATCAAGGAGCCGATTAAGTTTGAGTTGTATTACCGCGAAAACAGCGATTCACGCCCCATCAGTTATTCCTTGCAAATTGACGTGGGCCTTGATGGCTTGCCCTTTGTGAGTCACGAGCGTTTGCGCCAACGTCGCCGTGGGCAGTCCGCGGGTCAACCCTATTCATTTTTGGAGATTAGCAACGGCGAGGGTTTTGTTTGGGCGGGCGAAGCAACGAAGAACGATGAAGGTACGCGCAAGATTGAGTTCAAGCTGACGGACAGGCAGCGGTTGGGCATCACGTCGTATGACAACGTGGCGGAACAAACCCGTGTGGTAGCCTTTAGCGCGTTTTTAAAAGGCTGGTACTTGTCGTACTTTGTGCCCAATCAGGCGCGCAGCATGCCGATGGCCGGTGCTCAAAAACACCTAAGCCGCGAGGGGGACAACCTCGCCAACTACGTACAGTTTTTGCAGCGACAACATCCCAAGAAATTTGATGAGGTGCTCAAGCGCATCGCCCAAAAAATCCCCGGCATCGAGAGCATCAAGCACGAACCCCAAAAAGACGGGCGCTTGTTATTGCAGTTCAACGACCGAGGCTATGTTGATCCGTTTTATCAGCAAGATATGTCGGACGGCACCTTAAAAATGTTTGCCTATTTGATGCTAATGGAAGACCCTGAGTCGGCACCCTTCATCGGTATTGAGGAGCCGGAAAATGGCTTGCACCACCAATTGCTTGGCCCGCTGGCGCAGGAGTTTCGCAAGTACGTCAATCAAGCGGGGGGGCCGCAGGTGCTTGTCACCACCCACTCACCGTATTTTGTGGATGAGCTGACACCCGCCGAGGTCTGGATATTGGCAAAAGGGCCAGACGGTTTCAGCACGGTTGAGCGCGCTGCAGACATGCCATCGATTCAATCCATGTATGACGAGGGCATTGGGCTGGGCAGTATGTGGTTTAGCAACCACTTTGGCCGGGGCAACCCGTGACCTATTTCCACGTGCTGGTGGAAGGCCGGGCCGATGAGCCTGTGGTTCGAGAAATATTGCAGCGGCGCTTTGGCTTAATGGCCGAGACCGACTTCCGTGTACATCCGCACCGGGGTAAAGGGATACTGCCCGCCTACCCCAATAATCGCCCTGAGCCGCAGCGGCAAGGCTTGCTCGATTTGTTGCCAGCCAAACTACGCGCCTGGGCAGATTTGCCAGAGGGCCATGTGGTGGTGGTCTTGGTTGATGCTGACAATGACCGAGGCGCAGATTTAAAGGCACAACTTTTGGACATGTACCAAGCCCTAGTCAAGAAACCAAGCAACGTACTTTTTCGGATGGCTGTCGAGGAGTCAGAGTCATGGTTAATTGCCGATTGTCACGCCGTAAAAATGGCCTACCCCAAAGCGAAGTTGCAAAAAATAACGCCCTTCGCGCCTGACGCTATTGTGGGTGCGTGGGAGCGTTTGGCAGAAGCACTGGGCCGAAAACCTGCTGATTGCAATGGTGCAGACAAGCACGAGTGGGCCACAGCGATCATGCCCCATGTCAATCTAGAGCATCCAATATCACCCAGTTTGCGTGTTTTTGTGGATGGCCTTGCTCGGTACATTGCAGGCTCACCGTCCTTAAGATTGACGCCATGAAAATCACTTTTTGCTGTACCGACACCAAACCCGATCTTTGGTTGTCCGGCCTCCAAGTCGCTTTGCCTCAGGCACAAGTTTCTTTATGGCAACCCGGCGCGCCGCCCGCTGACCACGCGGTGGTCTGGGCGCCGCCCCAGCAATTTTTTGACGAGCAAACGCAACTCAAAGGCGTCTTCAATATAGGTGCGGGTGTGGATGCGCTGCTCAAACTGCGCCTGCCCCCAGGTGCGCTGGTGGTGCGCTTGGATGACGCGGGCATGTCGGTGCAAATGGCCGAATACGTGTGCCACGCGGTGATTGGTTATTTTCGGGAATTTGAAGGCTACGCGCTTGACGCCAAAAACGGCAAATGGGCGTATCGAAAATCTCCCCAGCGGGATGAGTTTTCGGTGGGTGTCATGGGGCTGGGCGTCTTGGGCGAGCGGGTAGCCAAGTCGTTGCGCGCTTTTGAGTTTCCGGTGAACGGCTGGAGTCGCAGCGCCAAAGCCATCGAGGGTGTGCAGAGCTTTAGCGGCGCGGCGCAATTCAGCGAATTTTTGTCAAAAAGCCAAGTGCTGGTCAACCTGCTGCCGCTCACGCCCGAAACCCAAGATTTACTGGACCGGGCCACCCTCTCCCAGCTCAAGCCCGACGCGTTTGTCATCAACGTGGCCCGTGGCGCGCACCTGGTCGAAGACGACTTGCTGGCGCTGCTTGATGAGGGCCACTTGGCCGGTGCCACGCTAGACGTGTTCAGAGTCGAGCCCCTGCCGCCCGAACACCCCTTTTGGCGTCACCCCAAAATAACCGTCACCCCGCACACCTCAGCCCGCACCTTGCGCGAGACTAGCGTTGCGCAAATTGTGGGGAAAATTTTGGCATTGAATCAGGGTTTGAATGTGGCGGGCGTGGTGGATCGGG
>CAIMHL010000291.1 GCA_903840825.1 uncultured beta proteobacterium | reverse complement strand
CAGTGGCATTTGGTGGTGTTGGATGAAGCGCAAAATATCAAAAATGCCAGCACCATTGCCGCGCAAGTGGCCAGCCAGCTGCAGACTCGCCACCGTCTGTGCCTATCCGGCACGCCGATGGAAAACCACCTGGGCGAAATCTGGAGCCTGTTTCACTTTCTGATGCCGGGTTTTTTGGGCAGTCAGGCGCGCTTCAAGGAACTGTTTCGCACCCCTATAGAGAAACTCGGTGACCCCGAGCGCCTGCACCAGCTGCGCGCCCGCATCACGCCCTTCATGCTGCGCCGAACGAAGTCGGTGGTGGCCGATGAGCTGCCACCCAAGGTGGAGACCATCATGCGCGTGGAGCTGTCGGGCCAGCAGGCTGACTTGTACGAGACCATTCGCCTGGGCATGGAGAAAACCGTGCGCGAAGCGCTGGTCAGCAAAGGCCTGGCCAAGTCACAAATCACCATTTTGGATGCGCTGCTCAAGCTGCGCCAAGTCTGCTGCGACCCCAAACTGCTCAAGTTGGAGGCGGCAAAAAAGGTCAAAACTTCGGCCAAGCTAGAGCAGCTCATGACCATGCTGCCCGAGATGCTCGCCGAGGGCCGCCGTATTCTCTTGTTTTCGCAGTTCACCAGCATGCTGACCCTGATCGAGGCCGAGCTTAAAAAACTGGGCATCGCCTCGGTCAAGCTCACGGGGGCCAGCCAAAAGCGCGATGAATTGATTGAGAAATTCACCAGCGGCCAAGTACCCCTGTTTCTTATCAGCCTGAAAGCCGGCGGCGTGGGGCTGAACCTGCCTCAGGCCGACACCGTCATCCACTATGACCCGTGGTGGAACCCAGCGGTGGAGGCACAGGCCACGGACCGCGCCCACCGCATTGGACAAACCAGCAGCGTGTGGGTGGTCAAACTGGTGGCGCAAGGCACCATTGAAGAACGCATTTTGGCCCTGCAAGAGCGCAAAGCTTCACTGGCCGAGAGCATGTACAGCGGCGCCACTGGGCGCAAAGAGCCCTTGTTCAGCGAGAACGACCTCGCCGAGTTGCTCAAGCCGCTCAGCGACTAGCGAAAGCTTTGCAGCTTAAACGCTGGTTTGCGCTCACCCACCAGCAGCCCTTTGGCGTTGATGATCTGGCGCGCACGCCAGGGCTCCAGGGAAACCCGCTGTTCGTCATCCAACCAGCCGAGTTGCTCCAACACCTCGACCGTGGCGGCAAACAGGGCGGGCTTGTTGGCGTCAATAATTTTGAGGGCGAAGGCCTGCCCCCGGCTTTTGCTGCCTACCACCTGCACGCCATCAGCGCCAATTTTGGTCACCCAGTCACCGCGCCCAATTTTCATAAAAGCCAGGTCGTTGCGGCCCGTGCCGGACACCAGCTCAGGGTGGCGTGTCATGGCCTCGCTCAAAATAGCAAAACTGGCGCCGAATTCGGTGTCTTGCAGGCCGCTGGCCAAACGTGCGTAGCCAAAGGCCAGTTTTGACAAAGGCATGGCGTAGTTGGGGGCCGAGCAGCCATCAATGCCTATTACCAGGTCGGCCGCCTTCATGCCCACGGCCCGCGCCACATCCCGGCGAACCGCCTGTTGCAGTGGGTGCGCGGGGTCGGTGTAGTCTTCCAGGCTCAAGCCATGCTGCACGCAATAGGCCAAAAACCCGGCGTGCTTGCCGCTGCAATTGTTGTGGCGCTCGTCATAGACCAAGCCGGGCGGCGGCGCTTTGTCCAGCAAGGTAAACAGGCCCGGAATGTGGCAGCCGCAACGCAAAGCCCGGACACTCAAACCGGCTTTGGCCAACATGCCCTGCGCCTGAATGACGTGCTGGTTTTCGCCGTTATGGCTGGCGCACATCAGCGCCACTTGCTCCTGCGAAAAACCGAAGTGGCTGGGGCCGTCGGCCTGCATAAAAGGCAGGGCCTGCAGCGCCTTGAGAGTAGAGCGTGTAAAAGTGAGCCAGTTCGGATTGCCGGAATGGGCGACCACTTGGCCACGCGTGTTGACTACGGCAATGGCACCAAAATGCACACATTCAAGCGTGTCGGCGCGGGTAAGTTCGATGAGAGGGGTGAAATCCATGGCGGTATTGTGGCGCAAGCCCATGTCCCAAGCTTGACGTTATTTGACATTTTTTGTATTCGGCACCATCACCGCTCGATGAGCTAAAACGCTATGGTAATTGAGGAAAACGTGCAGGGCTTACGCCTCATTTCACAAGCCACAAAAACAAAAAAGCCGTAGTTACAAAATAACTACGGCTTTTATATGGTG
>CAIMHL010000290.1 GCA_903840825.1 uncultured beta proteobacterium | reverse complement strand
CATCTTCATGGACATCTGGACCCGCTGCAAACCTGCGAGGCTAGCCGTGTACGCCCGCTACACCCGGCGCGGCGGGCTAGACATCAACCCCTTTCGCACCAGCTACGCCCAAGCCCTGCCGCGCAATATCCGCACAGCGCGGCAGTAAAACCGTCATTCCCGCGAAGGCGGGAATCCATCGCATGGGACCCTGTTGGAGCGGCGCCCTCGCCGCGAATGCCTTAGCCAGCAAGAAAACTCGGAGCCCTTCGCGGGAATGACGAGTTAGTGTGTTTTTTGATTATTTAGCTCAAGTCTTTAAAACTACTTAGCGCGCTCAAAGGCGTAAACACCGGGGGCCGTTTGGCCTTCGCTGCGGTGATGGCTTCGCGCACATGCTGGTTGCTCCAGATCGCGCCTTGTAGCCAGCCCATTTGCTTGAGTGACTCGTCCACCGTGTGGTCACGCGCAAAATGCACGGCTTGTTTGGTGCCCCAGATGGCCACGGGGGGCTTTTGCGCAATCTCAGCCGCGCACTTCAGGGCGCCTTCCAGCAGCGCTTGTGGCGACTCGAATACCTCATTGACCAAGCCATAGCCCAGCGCTTTTTGCGCGCTCAGGCGCCGTCCGGTGTAGGCCAGCTCTTTCACTACGGCCAGCGGAATGAGCTTGGGCAGGCGTTGCAGCGTGCCCACGTCGGCCACCATGCCGATGTTGATTTCCTGAATGCAGAAAAACGCATCGGCTGTGGCGTAGCGAATGCAGCACGCCGTCACCATGTCCACCGCGCCGCCAATGCAGCCGCCTTGAATCGCTGCAATCACGGGCATGCGAAGCGTTTCCAGCTTGGTGAAAGTAGCCTGCATGTCGCCCAACAGGTCAAACACGGCAGCCCGGCCTTCGGGGCTTTGGTCGTCCATGGCCACCGCGCCTGAGAACGTCTCCAGCGACATGCCCGCACTGAAATGCTTGCCCGTGCTGCTAATAAGTAGCACGCGGGCGCTGCCCTCTTGGTGAAGCTGGGTCAGCACCGCGTCGAGTTCGCGCCAAAACGTCGGGTTCATGGCGTTCAGGGTGTCGGGCTGGCTGAGCACCAGGTGGGCGATATGGTCGTTAGTCGTGAATGAAAAGCATTGCATGTTGGGGGTCTCCTGGCGGTAAATATACTGCGTCTGGGTGGGCTGGGCTGACCATTAAGAGACAAGCCCATCGCGCCAAACACCTGTATCGCCCGGTTCACCACGCTGGTTTGCAGGCGTGCCGCCACCACCTTGCTGGCCGACACATCTGAGCGGCTTTGCGGATTCACTTGCGTCAACCCCTGGTCAAGCCGCCAGGCGGCACGCAGGTTTGCAGGTTGGTGGGGTTCGAAGCGGCCTATGATTTCGGCTAGCGGCTCGTACGCTAGGTTACTGAGTCGATACCCGGTTCATCATCATGCAAGCTGGGTAAAAAAAGATTCCACAAGCCCTCAGCCTGCGCCAGCGCCTTGAGGTCTTTTGGGGGTCAGATCCCAATTCAGGACAACATTACTTCCGGCGAGATTCAGTGCAGAACGAAATTGGGTTCTGACCCCCGGGCGGATTCAAGTCTGAAGTGCAACCGCGTGATTATGCAGTTGTAGCTGCTCCATAAAAACTTCGTGTGGCGTTCTGTAGCCGAGGCATTTTCTGGGCCTGTGATTAAGGCGATGCATAGCCCATTCGATAGCGGTTGGGGTGATGAGTTCGAAGGCCATCTTTTTCGGGAAGAACTGGCGAATCAGACCGTTCATGTTCTCGTTGGCGCCACGCTCCCAAGATGAATACGGGTGGGCAAAGTAGAAGTCCGCATCAAGCGTGGCTGCGATACGCTCGTGTTGGGCGAACTCACGCCCGTTGTCGGTCGTGAGGGTATGAACGCACATCGAGAAAGGCTTCAGCATGGCGATCATGGCGTCTGAGACCAGCACTGCCGTCTTGAATGGAATATGTGCAATCAACGAGTAACGCGAGATGCGTTCGTTGATCGTGACCAGCGCCTGTTTCTGTCCGGCCCCAATGACCAGGTCTGCCTCCCAGTCACCAAAGCGCTCGCGCTCGGCCACCACCGCTGGACGCAGATCAATCGAGACCTGATTGGGGATGGAGCCCCTTCTGGCGCGACCCGTATGACGTTTCTTGCGTGCTTTCTGGCAGCGCAAAGTGAGATGTAGCGTGCCACCTTTGCGCTTGTCAGCGTAGATGTGCTGGTAGATGCTTTCGTGGCTGACGCCGGGCTGCTTGTTGACCAAAAGGTAGCCGCTCATTTGTTGCGCACTCCAGGTTTGTTTCAGCTTGGTCTCAACCAATGCCCAGGTTTCGGCCACCACACGAGGCCCGTTTGCGCAGGACTGCTTGCGGGTCTGTGCGAGTGAATGCGCCTGTTTTGAGCGGTAGCCACGCTGGCCCAGGTTGCGGTGCAACTCGCGGCTGATGCAGGATTTGTCGCGTCCCAGAAGCACCGCAATTGCACTTTGGTTGTGGTTTGCTTTACGCAGGATTTCAATCTGGTACCGTTCGGCTTGGGTGAGATGTGTGTAGGTCATTTTGGGCAACTTTGACTTGGCGGTCGAGGGGCCGGAATGTTCTCACATCTCGCCCACCCAACCGATTAATTAAAAAGTTGCACTTCGAATTTGAACTCGCGAACTATTAAAAAGTGAGCACACCATTTACAACTGCGCCAACCAGTGGGCGTGGTAGGCCGATAAACCGGGGGCATTGCAGGTCTGCACGGGCGTGGCGTATGAGCCACCTGCACCGGGCCAGTGGCACAGCAGCCAGGCACCGCGTGCGGTGCCCTCCATGGCGTCGGTGCTGGCTTGGCAGGTGTGGTCGGGCAGCAGCGCTTGCAGGATGCAGAGGTAGAGCATGTTGTGGGCCAGTGGCCCTTCAATCACCACGCTACGCGATTGCGCCGGTGTGTTGGCCCACAGACTGCGCACCAGCCAAGCCGTGACTTGGGCGCAGTACAGGGCGGCCAGAGAAGCGCGTTCACCCGCACTAAGCCCTTGCGACAAGGCACCCGCCAAGAGCTGCGTGCCGAGGGTGACCACGCCTTCGCGGTCCATAAAAGGACCACCCTGCCGTGCAAACGAAGGCAACGCCATGGTCTGCGTGGCCAGCAGATTTTGCAAGTCTGCGGGCGTGCCCGCGTCAGGGGCCGCTCCGTCCAGCAAGTGTGCAAATTCGCGCCCACCCATAAAGCGTGCTGTGGGGGTGGCGCGCCCCAGCACGTCCACATTGCATAGCATGTCGCGCTCGGCCTGCAAAGCCGCAGTGGGAGCGCCGGGCGCCATCAACACGGTCCAGGTGCCTGAGGACACCACGGTCAAGGCTTGGGCCGGGGTAGCACCCATAGCGGCAGGTGTGGCGTGCGGCGCATCGGCCTGTGCACCCGCCAGGGTGCGCGCCAAGCATGCGTTGCTGTCGTGCACGCCCACATGCACCTGGCAGTGGGCAGGCAAGCCCCAATCTTGTGCCAGTGCAGGGCGCACGGGCCCCAGCACTTCCCACGCGCAGCGCAGCGGGGCAAACAAGGCAGCCCAACCCTGGGTCTTGGCCAGCGGTGAATACTGGTCCAACTGCGGTTGCCACAGCTGGGTATGGCAGCCCAACGACGAACGCTCACTGGCGGCCACGCCACTGAGCCACCACGCCCAGTATTGCGCATAGGGAAGCAGGCAGCGGGTGCGCGCCCAGGCCTGCGGGTGGCGGTGCTGCACCCAGTACAGTTGGCGGGCCATGTTCAGGCCGGCAGGCAGATCGGGGGACAAGGTGTGGGCAAACGCATCGCGCTCCCGCGCATAGGCCTTGGCCAGCGCCACGCCAGAGGTCGCCTGCCCAGGCGTGTCGTCCTGCACGTAGCCATCAAATTCGTAGTCCATGGGTGGCCAGGCCACGCCATCGTCCGCCAGCGCGACCACGGCGGCACCATGGGTGGACGCAATCACCCGGCTGCACTGAGCGGTGTGCCTGGAGCTGCGCAAGGCTTGGGCCATCCAGTCGCCCAGGCCCGCAATGTCCAGCGCGGGATAGCCCAGCGCGCATGGCACGCTGGCGTTGTCGTGGCCATGGCGCTCCACCACGGTGCCGTCAGCATCCACGATCAGGAGCTTGGCGTGGCTCTTGCCGATGTCAATGACCAGCGTGAGTTCGGGAACGGATGCGACAGACACGGCCTTGTCCACCATGTCTAGTCCATGTGAAACATGCAGGGCAGCGCTTCCACCACGGGTGATCCGTCGGGGTGGCTGCGCATGACATCGGCCATGTGCTTCCACCAGCGCTGCATCACCGGGTGGGCGGGCAAGGCATCAATGGAGTGCGTGGCGCTGCGCTTGAGTGTGGCGTACAGCACATGGTGCTCGGCATCCAGAAAAATGCTGTAGTCGCTGACGCCCGCACTCTTCAGCAGTGCGTGGAGTTCGGGCCATAGTGCATCGTGGCGGGCCTTGTACTCCTGCGCGCAGCCGGGGTTGAGGAACATGCGAAACGCGATTTGCTCAGGCACGGATTCGGTCATTTCTTGGCCCCTTTGCGCTGCAATAGCCGTGGCAACACCATGGACACGATCAGTAGCACCCCAATCACCATCGACATCACAATGCCGGTCACGTTGGCCATGCCCATGGCAAAGGTGAACAGGCCCAGCAGCAACACCGCCAGCATGGTGCCCACGATGCTGCCGCGCCCGCCTTCAATGGCGACACCACCCAAAATGACCATGGTGATGGCGTCGAGCTCCCAGCCCATCGCAATATTGGGACGCGTGCTGCCAATGCGCCCAGTCAACATCACGGCGGCCAATGCGGCCATCACGCCTGCAAACACAAACAACGCCATGCGGTAGCGGTCCGCCTCGATGCCCGAGAAACGCGCAGCCACCGGATTGGCACCAATGGCATACAAACGCCGACCCCACACCGTGCGGTGCAACACCAACCCAACTGCAACGGCACAGGCCAGCAAAATCGCAAATTCAATGGGGATGATCAACCAGCGCACACCCACCACCTCGCCGACATAGCTGTTTCCCAGGGTAGAGAAAACCTCCGGGTAACCCGAAATGGCCTGATCCCCCAGCGCCACCATGGCCAGCCCGCGGTACAACGACAGGGTACCAATGGTGACCACAATGGAGGGCAGTTTGTAGCGTGTGACCAGCACCCCATTGACGGCTCCCGCAACAGCACCGGTTGCAAATGCGGCAAAGGTCATGGCCAATGGTCCCCCACCGGCCCGCATGGCGTAGCCCATAGCCAGCGAGCACAGTGCCAGGATGGCGGCAATCGACAAATCAATTTCGCCGGTCACGATCAGCAGCGCAAGGGCCAAGGCCAAAACGCCTTTCTCGCTGAAATTGAAAGTGCTGTCGGCCAGTGCATCGGGGGTCATGAAGCCAGGTTGCAGCACGCCAAAGACCACTAACAACAACACGAGCAGGCCCAGCAGCACGCGCTCCCATGTATTCCACGCTTTCATGCCGGTGCTCCTTGGCGTTCCAGAATTTGTCGGCCCGCACGTTGCTCAGAACGGACATTCACGGTGACCGAAATCAGGATCACCGCGCCCGCGATCGCCTGCTGCCAAAACGGCGACACCTGGATCACTGGCAATGCACCATTCACCACGCCGATGAAAAGCACGCCCAAGGCAGCGCCAGCTACAGAACCCACGCCACCCCCAATGCTGATCCCACCGATAACGCACGCTGCAACCACGGTGAGTTCATACCCGGCAGCAAGTTCGGTGTAGGCAATGGAATAGCGCCCCACCCACAGCAGCCCAGCCAAGCCCGCCAGCATGCCCGACAGGGTGTAAACCATCATGAGCCGTGACGGGGCTGATATACCCACATAGGCAGCGGCGTGCGGATTGCCGCCCAGCGCATAAATCTCGCGGCCTTCCCGGCGGTACTTCAAGAACAGGGCCATCGCAGCCACCACCACAATCGCAAACCAGACCAGCGCGGGCAAGCCCAGCCACTGCTCACGCGGCAAGCCCTTGATGACCTCATGGATGTCCTGGTCCGAAATCCAGGCCCCCTTGCTGGCCACAAAAATGGAGCCCCGGTACGCGGACAAGGTTCCCAGCGTGACCACAATGGGCGGCAGGTCGAAGCGGGTGATGAGCCAGCCATTCAAAGCGCCCAGGCCAGCCCCCACCACCATGGCCAAAGCCAATAACACTGCGATATTCGCACCAGGCCAGGCACGGCCCACCAGGGCGCACACCATGCCCGTCAAGGCCAGGTTGGAGGCCACCGAGAGGTCAATGCCCCGCGTGAGCAACACCAGCATTTGCCCCATGACCAAAATCGCCAAAATGGCCGAATCGTTGGCAATGTCAATGCCGTTGCGCCAGGTAAGGAACACAGGTGCCCGCGCTCCTACGGCCAAGGCAATGACCACAATAATCGCCAGGAGCAACCACTCCCGGCGGACCGACAAAAGATTTTTCATGCTGTTGCTACCTGTGTGTGGTTGCCGTCCAAACCAGAGGCGGCAGCGACGATGTGTTCGGCATGGGCGTTGGCACGGTCGAACTCTGCCACCTGCAGGCCGCGGCGCATCACGATGACACGGTGCGCCAGGTTCATCACCTCGGGCAATTCCGAGGACACCAAAATCACGGCCAGCCCCTGCTCCACCATCTCGGCGATCAATTGGTAAACGGCCTGTTTGGCCCCCACATCAATCCCCTTGGTGGGCTCGTCCAAAATGACAATTTTGGGATCAAGCCCAAGCCATTTGGCGATAACCACCTTTTGCTGATTTCCGCCGGACAAACCAGACATCAGCGTGTAAGGCGATTCGGTCTTGATGCGCAGCCGTGCCACCATACGCTGGCACAAAGCCGACTCGCGAACCTGCGACAACCACGGCCCTCGTGCAAAACGGCTCAGTCCAGCAAGGCTGATGTTGTGCTGCACCGAGAAGCCCAGAATACCCCCTTGGCGCTGGCGCTCTTCTGGCACGTAGGCGATGCCTGCCGCAATGGCATCGGCAGGGCGGCGGGCTTGCAAGGCTTGGCCGTTGACCGTGAACTCACCATGGGCCTGCGGGTTCAATCCCATGATGGCCAGCATGGCCTCGCTGCGCCCGGAGCCTACCAGCCCATAGAAGCCCAATATCTCGCCGCGCTTGAGCGTGAATGCAATGTCCTTGAACTCGGTGGGGTGGGACAGCGCCTTGACCGTCATCACCACCTCGCCCGGCGTGGACGCAATCACCGGATAAATCTGGTCAATGGCGCGGCCCGCCATCAGCTTCACCAGCTCCTGTTCGTTGGCCTTGGCAATGTCGCCATGGCCCACTGCCGCGCCATCGCGCAGCACCAGGTAGCGGTCTGCAACCGCAAATATTTCATCAAATTTGTGGGTAATGAAGATGACTCCCACACCCTGCCCGCGCAGCTGGCGCACGATGCCATAAAAGTCGCGTATTTCTTGCTGCGAGAGCGCTGCCGTGGGCTCGTCCAGAATGACCACCGACGCCTTCTGCGACAAGGCCCGTGCTATTTCCACCAAATGGCTTTCCGCCAGGCTCAAGTCCTTCACCAAGGTGGTCGCATTAAAACGCGCACCGATTTCGGCCAGCACCGCCTGGGCCTGGGCATTCATCGTGGCCCAGTCAATAAAAGGGCCGCGCTGCAAATGGCGACCCATGAAAATATTCTCAGCCACTGTGAGTTCATCAAACATCACGGTTTCCTGGTGCACCGCCACAATACCCGCCGCTTGCGAAGCCTGCGCGTTGGCAAAATTTTGCGCAACACCATTCAATGCGATCGTGCCCTCGTCCAGCGGCACCACACCAGTCAGCATCTTCACCAGCGTGGACTTGCCCGCACCGTTCTCACCCACCAGCGCCAGGACTTCTCCGGCGCGCAAATCCAGGTCCACGCCCTTCAGCGCATGGGTCGCCCCATAGCGCTTTTGGATGTTTCGCAGGCTCAACAAGACTTCAGACATGGTGCAATCCAAAATTCCAAAAAAAAGGGCAACCCCACCCAGGTAGGGTTGCCCAAGCTGTCCACCGCTTTACGGCTTAGAAGAACTTGGCGAACTTCTCTACGTTGGACGCATCGTAAGTGAAAGGCTCAGACATGGCGGCTTCGCCATTGGCATCGAGTGTGACGGTACCTACACGACCCAGTGAGACTTTTTCACCGGCCTTGCCGGTCGCCTTGCCGGAGATAAATTGGCTGGCTGCATAGATGGAAGAGTAGCCCAGATCAATAGGATTCCAAATGGCGAAGGACTTGACTGCGCTGCTCTTCACATGACCCGCCATTTCGGATGGCAAACCCAAACCGGTCACGAAAATTTTGCCGACTTTTTTCTCATCCTGAACCGCTTTGGCTGCCGCTGCAATACCCACGGTGGTGGGTGCAATGATGGCCTTCAGGTTGGGGTAGCTTTTGAACAGGCCTTGGGCTTCGCGGTAGCTCTTGTCAGTCTGGTCGTCACCATAGACCACGCTCACCAGTTTCAAACCTTTGTAGGCGGGTTGGGCCAAAACCTTCTTGGCTTCTTCAATCCAGATGTTCTGGTTGGTGGCCTGTGCGGTGGCCGACAACACTGCAATCTCGCCCGTGGAGCCAATCGCCTCAGCCGTCATCTTGATCAGCTTTTCGCCAATCAGCGGGTTGCTTGAGGGGTTCAAATGCATCATGCGGCCGTCTTTGCGCACGCCGGAATCAAACGAGATTACTTTGATACCGCGGTCCATGGCGCGCTTCAGGGCAGGTGCCAGTGCGTCAGGGTCGTTGGCAGAAATCACGATGGCCGACACTTTTTGAGCAATCAGCGAGTTGACGATTTCGATCTGGCCTTCGGCCGTTGCCTTGGCGGGGCCGGTGTAAATGATCTCGACGTTTTTCAGTTCTTTGGCTGCTTCCTGAGCGCCCTGGTTGGCGGCGTCAAAAAAGCCGTTGCCCAAACTCTTGACAACCAGCGCAATTTTGTCGGCAGCAAAGGCTGGGCCGACCAGCGCTGCGCTAACGGCGATGGCAAGCAGGGTTTTGAGTTGTTTTTTCATGAATGTCTCCTGGAATTTAAGTTGTAGAACAGTGAAAGAAAACGGGAAGGGAACCATGGACCCGAAGGTCGCTCTCGATACCAGTTGTGCGCGCAAGCAATGTTGCAAACACACCAGATTCGATGGGGGAGAGGCACTTGCACATACAAGCCCTTTAAACAATGCCGCTGCTTGGGCCGCTGGCGGGTCGTACCGACGCAACCTGTTTGCGGTAGCCGCTGGCACGGTAGGCAGCGACGGGATCGACGGCACCACCCGCGTCCATGCGGATTTTTTGCAGGATGGGCGTTACGTCGGTGTGAAATGCCTGCTTCAGGGTTTGCGCGGCCATCAGCACGTCGTTGGCATCCTGGTAGGCGGTCAAGGCCTTGCGGTCCACGAGCAGGGCCTGGGCATAGCAGCGTTGTACCGTCACGGCGCTGGTCATCAGGCTCTCGATGGGGTCGGTCACGTTGTGCGACTGGTCGAGCATGTAGGCCGGGTCAAAATTGGCTGCGCCGCTTTGGGCCGCATCCACCAACTCGTTGAACACCAAGAACAACTGGAACGGGTTGATGGAGCCACTGTCGAGGTCATCGTCACCGTACTTGCTGTCATTGAAGTGAAAGCCTGCCAGCTTTTGTGCGTGCACCAAACGCGCCACAATCATCTCGATGTTGGTGTTGGGCGCGTGGTGGCCCAGGTCGACCAGACAGCACGCTTTGTCACCCAATGCTTGGGCCGCCAGCAAGCTCGAGCCCCAGTCCTGAATGACGGTGGCGTAAAACGCGGGCTCGAACATTTTGTGCTCCAGGAACATGCGCCAGTCCGCGGGCAGTGCGGCGTAGATTTCGCGGTTGCTGTCGAGGTAGCGTTCAAACTGTCGGCGGAAATGGCTTTGGCCGGGGAAGTTGGCACCGTCGCCAATCCACACCGTGATGGCCTTGCTGCCAATTTGCTTGCCAATGTCAATGCATTCCAGGTTGTGCGCCACGGCCTGTGCGCGCACTCCTGCATCGGCATGGGTCAGGCTGCCGAACTTGTAGGACAGCGCTTGGCCGGGCTGGTCAGAAAACGTGTTGGAGTTGACCGCATCAAATCCCAGCCCGTGGGCTTGGGCGTGTTGGCGCAACTCGGAATAGTCAGCGCACTTGTCCCACGGAAAATGCGGCGACACGGTGGGCGTGCAGCGTACCAACTGGTGGATGATTCCGCAGTCCTGAATTTTGTCGAACACATGGCGGGGCTCGCCCAAACCGGGAAAGCGTGCAAAGCGTGTGCCACCCGTTCCCACCCCCCAAGAGGGCACAGCCACGGCAAATTTCGCCACCTCGGCCTGCAATACTGCAATGTCCACACCACGGCGGGCCAACTGCTCACCCAGGGTTTCATAGTCGAGGTGAACCCGCGCGGCGGCTTGCGCGTTGTGCTGCGCAATCAAATGGGTATCGATGGTTTTTGTCATGGTTATGGTCTTCGAAAGCAATCGGTCACAGGGATCAACGTGGGAAGGCGGCGAGATTGCCTGCGTCCACATTGAGAATATTTCCGGTGGATTTGGCGGCGAGTTCGCTGGCCAAAAAGTAGGTGGCCTCGGCAATATCCTCCGGGAACACACTGCGTTTGAGCATCGAGCGGTCACGGTAAAAGGCCTCAAGGTCTTCCTCCCCCACTTTGTTGGCTGCTGCCCGTTCCTGGCTCCAGGTGCCGGTCCATATTTTGCTGCCGCGAATCACTGCGTCCGGGTTCACCACATTGCAGCGAATGCCCAGCGGCGCGCCTTCAAGTGCAAAGCTGCGCGAGAGTTGAATCTCGGCGGCCTTGGCTGCGCAGTAGGCAATGGCCTGGTTACTGGCCACCATGCCGTTTTTGCTTGCAATGAAGACCATGGAGCCGCCTGCTGCTTGCGCCTTCATCAAACGGAAGGCTTCGCGGCCGACCAGGAAATAGCCGGTGGCCAAAATATTCTGGTTGCGCATCCACAGTGCCAGCGTGGTGTCCTCCACAGGCGCTGCCGAGGCAATCCCCGCGTTGGACACCAGAATGTCTACTCCGCCAAACTCAACAGTGGCCTTTGCAAACGCGGCAATCACCGAGTCCTCGCTGGTGACATCACACACCACGCCGCGCACCACGTCTTTGCCGAATTTTTTGGAAAATTCAGCGACCGTGCTCTCCAGCGCTTCTGCATCGATGTCCAGCAGCACGGCGCAAACGCCTTCTTGCAATTGGCGTTCCACAATGGCGCGGCCAATACCACCAGCACCGCCTGTGACCAGTGCCACCTTGCCAACCAATGGTTTGGCCTTGGGCATGCGCTGCAGTTTGGCTTCTTCGAGCAGCCAGTATTCAATGTCGAAGGCTTCCTGTTCGGGCAAGCCAACGTAAGTGTTAATGGCGTTGGCGTCGCGCATCACATTGATGGCATTGATGTAAAACTCTCCGGCAATACGTGCAGTGGCTTTGTCTTTGGCGATGGACACCATGCCGATACCGGGCAACAAAATGATCACCGGATTGGCGTCGCGCAGTGCCGGGCTGTCGGCGCGCTTGCAACGCTCGTAATAGGCGGCGTAGTCGGCGCGGTAGCCCACCAATTTTTCATCCAGTGCCGCGGCCAACGCAGCGCCTTGCAGTGTGTAGACCGACTCTTCCAGAATCAAGGGTCGAATCTTGGTGCGCAGAAAGTGGTCGGGGCACGAAGTGCCCATGGCAGCCAGGGGGGCCAGGTCACGGCTGTTGACAAACTCCATCACCGTGGCGCTGCGGTCCACATTCATGAGCTTGTGACCCGATTTGGATGCCAGTCCACGCAACACGGGTAACACGCGGGCCAGCGTGGCATCTTGCTCGTGTGCGCCCAAGGACGCACGCACCGCACCACCGAAACTCACTGCCTTGCGGGCCACCCGCTCGCGGCTCAACCAGTCTTGCGCATGGGCAATTACACCTACTGTGTTCTTGTAGCACGATTGGGAATCTGCACCCCAGGTAAACAAGCCGTGGCCTGCCAACACCAGGCCGCGCTGGTCGGGGTGCGCTGCCTGGTAGCGCTGCAGCATGAGGCCGAGTTCAAACCCGGGTTTGCGCCAGGGCAACCAGCCCACCGTGCCTTCAAAAATTTGTTCCGTGAGTGCTTCGCTGTCGGCCATGGCGGCAATGGCTATCACCGCATCGGGGTGCATGTGGTCTACATGCGCAAAGGGAAGGTAGGCGTGCAGTGGCGTGTCGATGCTGGCAGCGCGGGGGTTCAGGTTGAAGGTGCAGTGGGGCAGGTAGGCCACCATTTCGTCTTCGTGAGCGGGGCCACGGTAGATGGCTTGCAGCGCGTTGAGCTTGTCCATGTACAGGGTCGAAAAGCCGTCAAGTTTCATGGAGCCCACATCGCCCCCCGAGCCCTTGACCCACAGCACCTGCACATCCTGGCCGGTCAACAGGTCTTTCTGCGCAATCTTGGCGGAGGTGTTGCCACCGCCGTAATTGGTGATGCGCAAGTCTGAGCCCAGAAGGTTGGACCGGTACAACAGCAGCGCGGGCGCATTCAGGGTGGCGGCGTGTTCGGCGTTCCAGATGGGAAAGGCTGGCGGGGTCGAGAGAGTAGTCATGTGCGAGGGTGTTGCGAGAAGTTGAGACTGACTATAGTCAGGCTTAACGATAGGCACAAAGCATACTTTTTTATCAAGTTGATAAGAATCGCTGATGAATTGTTAAGATTGCCTTGAGCCTGCAGCGCCACTACGGAGCACTCCAGGCAGTCATGCGCCGCCGGGCCGGCAAAACCGAGGGAAAACACTGATGAAAACCATTGAACCACCCAAGTTGCGCCCAGCAAGCGCCTCAGGGATATCCCGCACCGCAGCCCAAGCGGCCCATGAGGCCAGCGCCACCAAACGCGACAGCCGCATGCGAAATCTGACGCTTCGGCAGTTACGCCTGTTCGGGGCGGTGGCGTCACGGCTGAGCTATTCGCGGGCCGCCGAACAGATGAACCTGACCCAGCCCGCTGTGTCCATGCAAGTGCAACAACTTGAAGCAGAGCTTGGCCTGCAGTTGCTTGTCAAAACCGGCAAGCGCGTGACACTCAGCCAGGCGGGCGAAGAGATGCTGCGCCAGGCGCGCAGAATTTTGAGCCAGGTCGTCATTGCAGAAGAAGCAATGGCGGCGTTCCATGTGGCCGATGGGGACAAGGGCGGTCTGCTGCACCTGGGCGTTGTGGCTACAGCGCACTACTTTGCGCCCGCCCTGATGATGGCGTTCACACAACAATGGCCCGGTGTGAAATTCAAGCTCACGGTGGACCGGCGCGAGAATATTCTGGCAATGCTGCAAGACCACCAGCTCGATGTAGCCATAGCCGGTTATCCACCTTCCGAGGCGGACATTGAAGCTGAAACCTTTGCGCAAAACCCGCATTGCATCGTGGCGGCGGCGCAGCACCCATTGGCGAAGATGCGGCGCATTCACTGGAGCGCCTTGCGCGACGAGCCTTTCATTTTTCGAGAACCGGGGTCTGCCACGCGCCAGTTTTTTGAACACCTGCTGCAAGCACAGTCTTTGCAGGTCAAAGTGTCAATGGAGCTGTCAGGCAACGAGACCATCAAGCAGGCCGTCATGGCGGGCATGGGTATCAGCTTCTTGTCGGCACACAGTTTTCAAATAGAAATCGAAGCGGGTCGGCTCGCGGTGCTGGACATGGAAGAGATGCCCAAGATGCTGGACTGGTGCCTGCTGCACCGACGCGACTCCAGTCTGGTGGGTGTCAACGGTGCCTTCCGCAAATTTGTACTTGCAGAAGGCCCCACGCTGGTGAAATGCCGCCTCTAGCCATTGTGAGTGTTAAATAGTTAGCTATCAAAAAGTGATTATTCAGCAGCGCTCTAACGCGCCAGGCCCAGCACTTCGCGGATGGTGGCACCCATTTCGTCGGCCTGGAACTTGGCGGTTTTGTCGCAATAGTGGCGACAGAACCTGTAGAAGTAACCCCCAATGGGCGGCCCTGCCAAAGCAATTTTGGGATGTTTGATGAGAGTTTCAGGAAGTGAGTCCTGAAAGGGTTCTGTCGCGTTAGTGGGGTATGGCCGAGAAAGGCCGTTTCGTTAGCCACGTTTTCAAGCAGCAAGGCTGTAGAACTGATTGGCTGCGGACGCGGGTGATCCGCCGGGGCAGTCCATCTGCCCCTTTCTGATCATGTGTATTGTCTCGATACCTCCAATAAGAATTCGAGCACTCCAAAACGACTTGAACCCGAGCATCGGGCCTGTGACTCTTTTGACGGCTCGATGGTCCTGCAGGGCGATTTTGTTGAGGTATTTGTTTTGGCGCATCAGGATGTCAACACAGGAATCCGCCTTGACGCTTTCAATGGCCGCCGTATTGGCGCCGCTCTTGTCGATGGTTATCTTCTCGGGCACGCCGTG
>CAIMHL010000289.1 GCA_903840825.1 uncultured beta proteobacterium | reverse complement strand
CCCCCAGCGGGTCGCAGCTTGCGTACGTTTCGTTTGAATCCAGAAAACCGGTTATTTACACGCACGACATCGTCACGGGTAAGCGCCGGTTGCTGGCAAACTTCAAAGGGTCAAACAGTGCGCCGACCTGGGCGCCAGATGGTCGGTCACTGGCTGTTACTCTGAGTCGAGATGGTGGGTCTCAATTATTTGCCCTTGATGCCGGTGGTGGTGAGCCTCGTCGCTTGGGCCAATCTTCCAGTATTGACACTGAACCCGCCTTCTCACCTGACGGTAAGCAGTTATATTTTGTGAGTGATCGTGGTGGTGCACCTCAAATTTACAAAATGCCCGCCTCGGGTGGCAGCGCTGAACGTGTCACTTTCAGCGGAAGTTACAACATCTCCCCAGTCATCAGTCCTGATGGTCGTTTGATGGCTTATATCTCTCGCGTCAATGGCGCTTTCAAGCTTCATGTGATGGAGCTTTCCAGTGGGGTTGTGAGCTCGGTTACCGATACGTCTGCGGATGAAAGCCCAAGTTTTTCACCAAATAGCCGGCTCATTGTCTATGCAACCCAATTTCAGGGTCGCGAAGCCCTGATGACGACCACCTTAGACGGTAAACTAAAAGCACGCCTTGCGGGTCAAAACGGAGATATTCGTGAGCCAGCATGGGGCCCTTTTCAAAAATAACGACATTCACAAGGACATTTGATGAGACAACTTTTTTTGGTTTTTGGTGCAGCTGTATTGATGACGGGTTGTGGATCAGCAGTCAAACTTGATACCGTGCCTGTTGAAGATAAATCCGGTGTTGCAGTCACCCAGTCAAATACAGATGGCGAATCGAATGCAATTGCCAAAAGTGGAATTTCTTCGGTTGATATGGGTAAATCTACCCAGCAAGCTGTGGCACCTGCCTTTGCAAAAGTCGTCTATTTCGAATACGACAGTGTTGCTATCAAACCGGAATTTCAAGCCATTATTGAAGCCCATGCTCGCTTCATCAAACAAGATAAGTCGCGCAAAGTGGCACTTGAAGGACATACAGACGAGCGCGGTGGACGCGAGTACAACCTAGCTTTAGGCCAAAAGCGTGCGGAAGCTGTTAAAAATGCCCTGAGCTTGCTTGGTGTGCCCGAAGCACAAATTGAAGCGGTAAGTTTTGGCAAGGAAAAACCAGCCGTTTTAGGTGCAGACGAAGGGGCGATGTCTAAAAATCGCCGAGCTGAAATTAATTACCGCAAGCACTTGTGAAAATAGAATCCGTGAAATTTTTCAAACTGACTTCTATTGCCGTTCTGCTCGCTACGCTCTCGGGTGGGGTAGCAGCAGGCCTGTTTGACGATGAAGAGGCCCGGCGTGCAATTCTGGACTTGCGCCAGCGGGTTGAGTCGCTTCGAACGGATGCAGAGCAAAGTTCAACACGTTTCAGTGACGAGACTGCGGTACTGCGAAGGAGTGTTCTTGATCTTCAAAATCAAATTGAACTTTTAAAGTCGGACGCGGCCAAGCAGCGAGGCCTCAGTGAACAACTTTCAAGAGATTTATCTGATTCGCAGCGTCAGCAAAAGGACATCAGCCAAGCCATTGATGATCGTTTCCGCCAATTTGAGCCTATAAAAGTTAGCGTTGATGGCCGAGAGTTCCTTGCCAGCCCTGGCGAAAAGAAAGATTT
>CAIMHL010000288.1 GCA_903840825.1 uncultured beta proteobacterium | reverse complement strand
CTGTGCATAGTTTCAAACTGTGCATAGGCAGCGCAATGTACATCTGTACATTGCGCTGCTGACCTGACTTAGAAACGTGTAAGTCAAATAAGCTAAAAGGGTCTGAAGCCACCCAATGCCACGGTGCATTGCAACTTAAATTTCAACCCATGCCGCCAGTTGGTTTTGCGCGAGAAAGACTCATTAAGCGCGCGCAACTTACAGAGAGCCAAAATTTTTAAAATTTTGGCATCTAGACCATGAGGAAATTGCTTAAGTTGCTATATTTAATATAGCTGATGAGAGGCGGGACCATAGTTTTTTTGTACTTTGGCTTAGGCTTGGAAAGCTAAGGTTCCCTGACAGATTACCTGGGCCGCCCAGCGTCAATCCATCGCTGCGTCATGCCTCGCGCAAGGTTGTAGCGGGCGCAGTTGTATTGCTCCAAGTGGTCCAACTCGGTGTTTGCGATGACGCGCAACGCCGCCAGGTCCACGGCATCGATGGGTACTGCAAAAAATGCGTCGTCCAGTGTTCTGCTGTAGAAGACGACGAGTTGCATGATCTCATTGAGGGCTTGCCGGTATCGGGTTCGAAGCGGATCGGGCACTGATAAGGATGCCCTCAGCACGCTGTACTTCTGAATCGAGCGACGGTAGATGAACTCAAACAACTCCACTGCTGCGGCTACGTTGCGCTGCTCGTAGACGCCGAGCATGGCTGTTGCATAGTCCGGGCGCTCCACGTCCAGAAACGAGAGGGGAGCGCAGTTGTAAAGCATGAGCGGCATGTTGGCGCTTAAACGACTCGTGCGTTTATTGCCATCTGCAAACGGTTGCAGGTAGGCCACATTAACCCAAAGGAAGAATGCGGCTTCTACCGGGTTTCGGATATGTCGGACCTTGTCGATGATGGTTTTTAACGTCTCTTCCAAGAGGGTGGGTATGTTGCTCGGGGAATAGACCGAGCCGTCGATATTGACCACGCGTCGTCGGATACTGCCTATGTCCCGTGAATCCTTCAAGAGGTCCTTCATTAGCTTGGACTGCAAGTCGACGAGCACATGCATTGTGATGCCATCTTTCGGTACAGCGTCGACCATGAATTCAATGGCGTTCTTGTGGTTGAGCAGCATCAAGGTGTCTTCGTCCATGGGGCCCGCTTGCTCCCCGAGCTCAAAGAGCTCTTTGGTATCGAGCAAGCTCTTGTTGTTACCCTCCAGGCGCGATGACGACCAGGAAAGGTCGATGAGCAGCTGTTCCAGAACCTCACGAACATAGGTGCCCGCAGGCAGCTGGTCCCGGCTACGGCCAGCGCTGAACAAGTCGATGGCCAGCTGTGGTGGCAGCAAACTGGACTGGTTTGGGATGTAGCTGCCCACAAAACTGCTCTCAAAGCCTACCGGGGTGCGAGTCCCGAGAGGCGCGCGAAGCGTTTCGGCCAAGGGCAGGGCGGCCGGCGACCACTGCAGCAGGCCAGCTCCCGCTGGCGTGGGTGGGCTAGGCAAGGCCCCTAGTGCGGCCTTGGCCGCGTCTGTTGCCATGTAGCGGGTGGACCGCCCATCCCCCAGCCTCTCCAGAAACCCAGAGGCCTGGAGGTCTCTTAAGACACGGTTGATAGTGGGCCGGGAGGTCTGGAGGATCTGCTGAAGTGCCCCGGGCTGAAGGGGTGCACCAGCGGCAAGGACTAGGCGCAGCAACGCTTCGTGACGTGGTGCAAGGGGAGGGGTGAGGGTGGTCATGGCGAGGGTTAATCTTGTCACAATGATAAGATTAACGACAATCTTATCAAATCGGCCAGCTTGTGATAAGAAAGTATTCGGTGTGTGGCGCCGCACAATTTCAACCCATGCCGCCAATGAGTTTGGCGTCTGAATACCTTACCAACCAAGCGCGACTTGCAGATGGTCAAATTTTTAATTAATTTGGAATCTGGATTAAGCGTAGTTTGCTTAAGCAGCTATATTTAATATAGCGAGTATGTGACCTGGCGACACCTTTTATTGTGCTTTGGCTTAGACTTGAAAACCAGTTAACTCAATCGAAAAGCCCCCTATGCGCTACCAAAATCTTGGCAAAAGCAACCTCAAAGTGTCCGCCCTGTGTTTGGGCACCATGATGTTTGGCGATCAGACGGATCAGGCCGAGGCCGCGTCCATCGTGGCCGATGCCCACGCGCATGGGGTGAACTATGTGGATACGGCCGACGTTTACACCAAGGGCGCCTCGGAGAGCATGTTGGGCGACTTGCTCAAGGGGCAACGACACGACTGGGTGCTGGCCACCAAGTTGGGCAACAAAATGTCTGATCGGGTCAACGAAGGTCACTATTCCCGCAGTTGGATGATGCGCGAAATTGCCGCTTCGCTGGCGCGCCTGAAAACCGATTACGTCGATATTTTGTATTTGCACCTTGACCACAACGGCATGAACCTGGAGGAGCCCCTGCGCGCCTTGGACGCTATGCTGCGCGCGGGCCAGATTCGATACTGGGGCGTGTCCAATTTTCGGGGTTGGCGCATTGCCGAAGTACAGCACCTCGCCGCACAATTCGGCATGCCCGGCCCGGTGGTGTGCCAGCCGTATTACAACCTGCTCAACCGCATGCCTGAAGTGGAAGTGCTGCCCGCCTGCGCGTATTACGGCATGGGCGTGACGCCCTACAGCCCAGTGGCGCGAGGGGTCTTGACTGGCAAATACGCACCCGGCCTGGCGCCTGACCCCGCCAGCCGCGCAGGCCGTGCCGACAAGCGCATGGCAGAAACCGAGTTTCGGGAAGAGTCGCTGCTGATTGCCCAGCAGCTTAAAGTGCACGCCGCCAGTCGGGGCGTGAGTCTGGCGCAGTTCGCTACGGCTTGGGTGCTGGCTAATCCGGTGGTCAGCTCGGTCATTGCCGGGCCGCGCACGCTGGCCCAGTGGCAAGACTATTTGCCGGCGCTTGCCTACCAGGTGACCGCCGAAGACGAGGCCATGGTGGACCGTTTTGTCAAACCCGGTCACCCCTCAACCCCCGGCTATACCGACCCGGCCTATCCGCTGATTGGCCGCGTGCGCTTGGCGACATAATCCCGGCATGGAAACCAAATGGCTCGAAGACTTCGTCTCCCTCGCTGAAACCCGTAGTTTCAGCCGCTCGGCGCAGTTGCGCCACGTCACCCAACCGGCTTTTTCAAGGCGCATCCAGTCTTTGGAAGCGTGGGCGGGTACTGACTTGGTGGACCGTAGCAGCTACCCCACACGCCTGACGCCTGCGGGTGTCACGCTTTATGACCAGTCGCTGG
>CAIMHL010000287.1 GCA_903840825.1 uncultured beta proteobacterium | reverse complement strand
GCCCTCGCCCGTGGTGGCTGGCTCGGTCTGCACGGCGACTTGTTTGGCCGGTTGTGCCGGTGTCGCCAGCGCCGTCACCGCAGCCCTGTGCGGCGAATTCGGTGCCAGCACACCAAAATAGCGATGCCGGTGGGTGCGCGGCGGTGGCACCAGCGCCGCAATGCGATCGATCAGCTCCAGCGGCGTGAGGTGCAGTTCGCCAGGCTTGGCGCCACGCTTGTCCGAGCCAGGCTCGCTATGTTGCTTGGCGCAGCGGTACACCAGATCAGCACCTTCTTTGCGAAGACGTCCACAAGCAAAGGGTGGGCGGGCGCAATAGCGCAGCAACCGTTCCAGGGCGGCGCGGTCGTGTGCTTCGATCCACACGCCAGCGTCGACGGAGAAGCCGCTGTGCTGGTAGCCCAGCATCTCTTTGGCGTCAGCCAGTCCGATCAGGCCCCGGCCGACGAAGGCGCGCAGGATGCGTCGGCGCAAATCGGTCTGCACCTGGGCCACAGCGGCCTCGTCGATAGCACTGGCCGGGTGAAAAACGATGCCCGGTGGTGAGGCTTGAGAGGCGGCATCAGCGTCGCCCTCACCCGCCATCGCCACTTCCTCAAACACCCCATCGAGCGCGCACACACGGAAGTGCACATGCCCGTTCAGACTGGAGCCGAAGCGGTGGATGAAGGCGATGGCCCCGATGTGCGCGGCGGTCTTGTCTAGCTGCGCCGCAGCGGTGCAGTGGGCCTGCAGACTTTGCGCAATGACCCGCAAAAAAATACGCAGCACCATGTTGAGCACAGCCCCGTCGCGCTGCATAAAGTAGCGCAGCCGCTTTGGGACCGAGAGCACCCACTGGCGCACCGGCAGACGGGGAAAGACGTGGTCGGTCAGGTGTGCCGCCGTCTCGGCCATGCGCCGGGTATTGCACGAGGGGCAGACGCCGCGGCCTTTGCAGGAATAGGCGACGAAGTAGTCGTGCCCGCAGTCATCACTACCCAAGCCCGGGCAAAGCCGTGGGCAAAAATGCCGCACTCCAGATATTTGCGAAAGGCTTGGCGGACGTACGGCTTGGGGGTGTGGTGGTCGCCCTGGCCGTCGAACTGGCCGGCACTGGCCAACTCAAACCAGGTCTCGAAGTGCTGGGCAATGGTTTGGTAGAGCAGCGTACGTTCTGGGTGGCGTGGGTTGTAGAGCTTGGGCTTTGCACCCGCTGGCCCGCCCGCATGAGAGTGCGCTTGCGTTGGGCGTGCAGTAGCGGGCATGGGGCAGAGCCAGCGTGGGCTGGGCGTCTAATGATACTGGGTTTATATCCAGCTTTACGGGCATTGACTTCGCCCTGCGTAGTCGCCATTCACTCCTGAAAGAATAGCGTTTAACGCATATTGCACGGGGGCTAGCGGCATATTTCATATTTCCGCAGACGTCTATACGGCCGAATATGCCCTTAGTTGGCCCCCTCAAGCCCGGCTGAACGCGGCGTACACGCTCTGGTACACCCGCCCTTGCAAGGCCTGCCCCAGCGCGGTGTGTTGCAGGCGATCCATCACCGGGCCTTTGACCTCGGCCAGCTCCAGCGTGATGCCACGCTTGGCCAGGCTGTGGTTCAGTTCAGTCAGCACGCCCAGCGCCGTGGTGTCGATCTGGTTAACGGCCGAGCACACCAGCAACACCCGGCGCACCGTGGCGTCGGCACGTATCAGGTCTTCAATAGTCGCAATGGAAGCAGCAGCAGGACTACACCGCCCGCATGGCGCAAACGCCTGACGAAATGGCCGCCTGGCTGCAGCCCCTGGCCGATGCGGGTGCCGATATCTTCCATTGCTCGCAGCGCCGGTTCTGGGAGCCTGAGTTTGATGGTTCCGACCTCAACTTTGCCGGTTGGGCCAAAAAGCTCACCGGCCGCCCGACCATCACGGTGAGCTCAGTGGGATTGAGCGGCGAGTTCATCGCCGCCTTTGGTGCTCAAGGCAGCTCGGGTCAGTTCATTCAGCCGGTGACCAGGCTGAATGAGCGCGTCCAGAATGCTGAAATGATTGAGTCCAGGCAACACCTCGGCCACAGGTACTGCCCTGAGGCCCCAAGCCTGCTGAATCAGGGCGTTGTGTTCCATGAATGCAACGCTCTCCAGCCCACCTGCCACGCTGGTCAAAACGCCTCGTCCGCCCGACACCTTGGGCGCAGGCAGCCACGCTGGGCTCGCTTTTTTGGCCTGGGCCGAAGTTAGTTTGAGCGAATTCCTCAAAAAAGGCGTGCGCCGAATGGACTCCAATTCATACAGACCTGAAATCGACACCGCGTTTTTGATCAATCTAACCGGCAAGTCCTTGCCCACGGCTTTCCAGTCACAGGTCAGCAGCATCGCCGCCAGGTGCCCGCCAGCCGAATGGCCCACCACCGTGATACGGCGAGGGTCACCGCCGTAGTTGGCAATGTTCCGATATGTCCACGCCAAGGCGCAGACCATTTGCATGACAATTTGGGGAATGGTCACCGCCGGACACAAAGCGTAGTTGGGCATCACCACGCACGCCCCGGGGGCAGTGAAGGCTGGTGCAATGAACGAGTGGTCTGCCTTATCCAGCGAGCGCCAGTAACCTCCATGCAAAAACAACAGCACTGGCGCCTTGGATTGATTTCCATTGGCAGTGAATACATCCAGCGTCTCGCTAGCATCGTGGCCATATGGCACATCTAGCGCACACGACTGAGTTTGGCGCACCTGGGAAGAGGTCTCCTGCCATCGCGAAAAATAGTCTGCGAAATCCGGGACCAGCCCTCGGTTGTTGTAGAGGCTGTCCAGATTGTTGCCGTTGTTGACTTTCATTTGGTGTTTTCTGTGAAGGTTGGCGGACGAATGGATGCTGCTTCTTTAAACGCTGAAGAATCGTCGCACTTCAATAGAACACCCGTCAGGCCGGTGGGGTTGCGTGATCGCTCTGGCCGTCTTTCAGAGCCAATGGCAGCAGCGCTGTGGGGAAGTCCTGATAACACACGGGTCTCAGGAAACGCTCAATGGCACGACTGCCCACAGAGGTCCCGCGTGAATCTGACGTGGCGGGAAACGGTCCACCATGCACCATCGCATGAGCCACTTCCACCCCGGTGGGAAAACCATTGACCAGCAGGCGGCCGGCCTTGCGCTCCAGTACCGGAAGCAGCTGGCGCGCATCGGCCTCATCGGCCGGTTCAAGTTGCAAGGTGGCTGTCAGTTGACCTTCCAGCTGTTCAGCCACGGCCCGCATTTGCAGCAAGTCGCGGCAGCGTACCAGCAGTGAACATGGTCCGAACACTTCTTCGTGTAGGGCGGGTGCAGCCATGAAGGTCTCGGCGTCCACCAGGAAGACGCTGACTTGGGCAGCACAACTGCCGTCAGACTTTTGACCTTGTGCCACCAGCTCAACCCCTGTGACAGAACTCACGCGCGCCACGCCCGCCACATAGGCGCGATGAATGCCTGCGTTGAGCAAGGTGCCGGCTGGACGCTTGTCCGCTGCCGTTGCCACCGCCGCGCAGAAAGTATCCCAATCCGCGCCGCCGATTCCAAGCACCACACCAGGGTTGGTGCAGAACTGCCCAGCACCCATCACGAGCGAATCAACGAATCCGGTCGCGATGGCGCTGGCGCGCTTGGCCAACGCCTGCGGCAAAACAAACACCGGGTTGATGGCGCTCATCTCGGCATAAACGGGTATAGGTTGCGTACGTTGCTGTGCCAGTCGGCTAAGTGCCAAGCCCCCGACACGCGAGCCGGTGAAAGCCACCGCCTGGACTGCCGGGTGTGACACCAGCTGTTGACCAACCTCATTGCCGGGCCCGGCCAGCATCGAAAACACGCCTTCTGGCAAACCGCATTCTTTTGCCGCCGCCTGAATGACCGCTGCCACGGCCTCTGACGTGCCGGGGTGGGACGGATGCGCTTTCACGATCACCGGGCAGCCCGCCGCCAACGCGGCGGCAGTATCACCGCCCGCCACGGAAAACGCCAGCGGGAAATTACTGGCCCCGAACATGGCCACCGGGCCCAAGGGGATCAGCCGGGTACGCATGTCCGGGCGACGCATGGGTTGGCGCTCGGGCAATTCACGATCCACCACAGGTGTCTGCCACAGGCCATTGCGAGCGACCTCTGCAAACATGCGCAATTGGCCAGTGGTGCGCCCGCGCTCACCCTGCAGCCGTGCCAGCGGGAGCGCCGTTTCGGCCATGGTGCGCTCCAGCAGCGCCATGTCGAGCGCCTCGATGCCATCGGCAATTTTTTCAAGAAAGTTTGCACGCTGTTCACCCGATGTCTCGCGGTAGGTGTCGAACGCTTGTTGCGCCAGCGACGCTGCCAGATCGACTTGTGCAGCATCGGCGACACTGAAGGCCGGAGCCAGTGTGTCTCCGGTGGCCGGATTAATCGCATGGAATGTGCCAGCGTTGCCCGCTATGCGTCGTTGGCCAATCAACAGTTGGCCGCTCAGATTGAGTGTGGATTGCATTTAGAAATTTGAGTTTTTTAAGTGACTGTGCCCAGTTGCCAGGGCACAAATTCGTTTTGGCCGTAGCCGTGCAACTCGCTCATGGTGCGTTCACCGGAGGCGACACGCAAGATGGACTGAAATATCTGTTCACCGAGCTCATCGACCGAGACCTCGCCGTCGATAACGCCGCCGCAATTGATATCCATGTCAGCGCGCTGTCGCTGCCACAGCGCGGTGTTGGTTGCCAACTTGATTGAGGGTGACGGTGCACAGCCATAGGCCGAGCCGCGGCCGGTGGTGAAGCAGATCAGGTTGGCGCCGCCGGCCACTTGCCCGGTCGCGCTCACCGGGTCGTAGCCCGGTGTATCCATGAACACGAGGCCGCGCTGGCGCACAGGCTTGGCATACTCCAGCACATCGACCAGATTGGTGCTGCCGCCTTTGGCAACCGCGCCCAGGGACTTTTCAAGAATGGTCGTCAGGCCACCGGCCTTGTTGCCGGCTGACGGGTTGTTGTTCAGGTCCGCACCCATGCGATGGCAGTAATCCTCCCACCAGCGGATCCGCTCAAGCAGTTTTTCAGCAACGGCAGGGGTCTGGGCGCGGCGAGTCAGCAAATGCTCGGCGCCGTAAATTTCCGGCGTTTCCGACAGGATCGCGGTGCCACCGTGGCGCACCAAACGGTCCATCGCCGCACCCAGTGCCGGGTTCGCACTCACACCAGAATAACTGTCAGAGCCTCCGCACTGGAGGCCAACGATGAGGTGGCTGGCCGAAACCGGTACGCGCTCGATGCTATTGGACTCAAACAGCAGATCACGCACAGCCTGCACCCCACGCGCAACGGCCAGTGCGGTTCCGCCCACCTCCTGGATGGTGAAGGTCTGAAGAGTGGCGCCAGCCTGCAGACCTTCAGCTTCTATCCATGCCGGAATCTGATTGGTTTCACAACCCAAGCCAATCACCAGCACCGCAGCGAAGTTGACGTGGCGGGCGTAGCCGGCCAGTGTCCTGCGCAGCACCCGCAAGCCTTCACCCTCAGAGTCAACCGCACAACCGGCGCTGTGCGTCAACGCGACGACGCCGTCGATGTTCGGATAAGGCGACAGTTCGTCGGGATGGATGTCGCGGCGAAAGTGGTCGGCAACGGCACGTGCCACCGTGGCTGAGCAATTGACCGACGTCAGCACGCCAATGTAGTTGCGGGTCGCAACCCGTCCGTCGGCTCGCACGATACCCATAAATGTGGCTGGCGTTTGCTCCAGCACAGTGGGCTTTGCATCGACGCCCATGACGCCGGCGGCACCACGCTCAAAAGTGGCCATCGCAAGATTGTGAACATGCACGTGCTGGCCACGACTGATGGGCTGGGACGCGAATCCAATAATCTGTCCATAGCGACGTACCGGCGCACCAGCCTCGATGTCACGCACTGCGACTTTGTGGCCCGGTGGAATCAAACCCACCACCTGCAGCTTTTCTTCACTTAAAGTCATGCCAGACATCAACTGACGCCGTGTGATCACCACGTCATCGAGGGGATGCAAGCGAATCGTCGGGGGCGCCGTCATCGGGACGGAAGGGGAACTTGAATTCACGCTAAAGGTCTCCTGCGCCCAGCAAGGAGCGGCGAGAAAGGTTATTGAAAAAAGCCCGCAGGCCAAAACGCCAGGGAGACGCTTGTTCGCTGTGCGTCACACGGTTGCACAACTCGCCCAACTGTGCGCTGCGAATCGATACGCGGTCGCCCAACTTGTGGGTGAAGCCTTCGCCGGGCTGGTCGCGGTCCTGGGTTGGCGCAAACAAGGTGCCCAAAAACAGCATGAAGCCGTCCGGGTACTGGTGCGCTGCCATCACTTGGTCCACCAGTTCGAGTGGATCACGGCTGATGCGGTCCATGGAATTGGTGCCATGAAGCTCGAATCCGTCTGCACCGTCGACCCGCAGTTGCAGCACTGCGCGCCGCACATCATCCAAGGTGAATGAATCGTCAAAGAGGCGGATAAAAGGTCCGATGGCGCAGGACGCATTGTTGTCCTTGGCCTTGCCCAGCAGCAGGGCACTGCGCCCCTCAATGTCGCGCAGATTGACGTCGTTCCCCAGACTGGCGCCCACGATCTGGCCGCGACTGTTGACCGCCAGCACGACCT
>CAIMHL010000286.1 GCA_903840825.1 uncultured beta proteobacterium | reverse complement strand
TCATTGTGCTACTACTGCGCCTGCAACAAGATCATCACTAAGCACCATGACCGTGCCACCACCTACCTGCGCTATTTGAGCCGCGAAGTAGATTTGCACACCGCCCAGATGGGCTTGGGTCAAACCATCACACAGCTTCATTTGGGCGGCGGCACCCCTACTTTTTTATCTGACGCTGAGCTGCGTGAGTTGATGGCCATGTTGCGCCGCAACTTTACGTTTGCCGCCAACGGTGAATATGCCATTGAGGTGGACCCCCGTACCATTGATGCCTCCCGCCTGGATACGCTGGCCGAGTTGGGCTTTAACCGTTTGAGTTTTGGTGTGCAGGACTTTGATCCGGCCGTACAAAAAGCAGTGCACCGCGTGCAGCCTGCCGAGCAGGTCTTCGAGTTGGTGGCCGCCGCCCGTGCACGCGGTTTCAGTGCAATCAACATTGATCTCATTTATGGCCTTCCGCTGCAAAGTCCCGAGTCCTTTGACCGAACTTTGGTTTTGGTCAATGAACTGAAACCGGAGCGCATTGCCCTTTACGCTTACGCCCACTTGCCCGAGCGTTTCAAGCCGCAAGGCCGCATTAATACGGTCGAGCTGCCCAGTGGTGGCGCCAAAGTGGCGATGCTGTCGCGTTCGATGTCGGCACTCATGGGGGCCGGTTATGTGTATGTCGGCATGGATCACTTTGCCCTGCCTACCGATGCGCTGGCGATTGCCAAGCGCCAAGGGCGTTTGCACCGAAACTTTCAGGGCTACAGCACCCAGCCTGATTGCGATTTGATTGGGCTTGGGGTGTCGTCCATTGGGCGCATAGGAGCCACCTACAGCCAAAATGCCAAAACGTTGGAAGAGTATTACGACCATCTCGATCAGGGGCACTTTGCGGTAGTGCGCGGCTTGGCCCTGTCGCGCGACGACTTGGTTCGCCGTGCCGTCATCATGGCGCTGATGTGCCAAGGGCATGTGGCGTTTGAATCCATTGAGCTGGCATTTTTGGTGGATTTCAAAAAGTACTTTTTTGATGAACTGCTGGCCTTGCAACTTCTGGCCGACCAAGGTTTGGTTGTGGTCGAAGAGACGGGTATTCAAGTCACAGAGATGGGCTGGTTCTTTGTGCGCGCCGTGGCCATGGTGTTTGACCGCTATTTGCAAACCGACCGCACACGCGCCAAGTTTTCCAAGATCATTTAAGCTCTTAGAGATGCAAACATCTCTCGCAGTCACCGCGCTCATCATGGGTCTGGCCGGCGGTCCACACTGCATCGCCATGTGCGGTGCTGCTTGTGCCGGCATTGGGCAGGCCGCCGGGCCCCATAAAACATCTGCCATGTGGCTCTTTCAAGCCGGTCGGGTTGTGGGCTACGCGGCGCTGGGCTCATTAGCTGCGGCCTCCATGCAAGGCTTGGGTTGGCTCACGGTTCAATCGGCTGCCCTGAGGCCGGTCTGGACGCTGTTCCATGTGGCCACCTTTGTACTGGGCGCGCTCTTGCTGACCAAGGCGGAGCAGCCGGTCTGGCTGGAGCAGATGGGGAAAAAAATATGGCAAGGCGCGCGCAGTCTGGCTGCAGGCCGGGGCCGGGGCGCGCCTTTGGTGATAGGCGCCTTGTGGACTTTTTTGCCTTGTGGCTTGCTCTACTCGGCCTTGTTGGTGGCGGCCTTGACGGGCACCGCCCTTGAGGGGGCCGGCGTCATGGCGCTCTTTGCGTTGGGCACCACGGTTTCATTGATGGCCGGCCCCTGGTTGTGGCTGCGCTTGCGGGGCAACAATAGCGGTGCGTTGGGCATGCGTCTGGCCGGCTTGGCGTTAGCGGCCAGTTCGGCCTGGGCGCTGTGGATGGCCTTTGCCCACGACTCGGCGCCGTGGTGCGTGACGCCCTGATGCGTTTTTTATCGGGGTTTAACTCGGTCTTTGTCTTTAAGTTTGGTGTCGGGGTAAATAATGATTGGGCTGCCGTTGGGCAGGGCAGTTTTTACCCAAGCCTGCGCACCATTGCGCGCATACACCGTGATGTCTTGCAGGTCAGCGCGGCCATTTTTCAGCACAAAAATACCTGAGCGTGCCCCCATGGGGAATATCGCGCTTACAGGCACCTGCTGTGCGTTCTCCACCACTTCCACCAGTAGCCGCACATCCACTTTGAAGCCATCGCCCAATGCCCGCCATTCAAGTGCAGGGGAGGTGATGTCAATCACCGCATTCACGCGCTGCTCTTCTACTCCCAGGGCCGAAACTTTGGTAAATGCGGCGGGCTCGACCAGTCGGACCTGGCCTGTCAGCACCCCAGGCCCACCCCACTGGGTGAGTTGAACGGGCGTGCCGGGTTTGATTTGTGCCGCATCCTCGGTCAGGAGATCAACCACCACCTCCAGTTGTTCAGGGTCCCCTAATTCAATCAAGGGCGCACCTGCCGCCACCAGGCCTTCACTTTGTTGGTGAATTTTTAGAACCCGGCCACTGACCGGCGCCTTGATGTCAAAAGCCTGCTTTCTCCCTGTTTCCAAAGATTGATAAAACTGCCTAAGCGCCACGCGTGATTGGGCCAACGCATAGCGGGATGAGGCCTCTTCATGCTGCGCGCTGTTGAGCTCCTTTTCCCGCAGGCGAACATTGAGTAAATCTACCTCGTTTTGATTGGGTGATAAAAACCCATTTTTGGTAAGCACCTCGCTGCGCCCG
>CAIMHL010000285.1 GCA_903840825.1 uncultured beta proteobacterium | reverse complement strand
TGGTGCTGGCAGCAAAACGCACCGACATGCCGGACTGGGTCGCTTTTGAGAAGCTGGTGACCGCGCTGCGTAAAAAGTATGGCGGCGAGGCTGCAAAAACGCCACTTGCCATCGCCCTGCCCAAAAAATTGCCTGCGCCTTTTCACGCGGTGGTGGAGACGGTGCGGCAATCGGTACTAGCCGATTTACCCAAAATCTTGGACGCTGCCCTGCCAGCCCGCAAGCTCTTTGACCAAACGCCAGCCTTCATGGGCCGCTATTTCTGGATTGAAGACAGCTTGAGCGAGGTCGACCATTACGACCGCTCGGTGTCTGACGCTTGGCAAAAAGCCACCCAAGGCCATGACGACGAAGGCTCGCTGCTCACCCTGTTCTTGTGCATTGCAGCGGGCAGTGCCCCCAAAACCTTGTTGACGGCGGCTGGCGCCAAAGCACTGATTCGCAAGCTCAGAACCTCGGGTCTGGACGTCGAATTGGCCAGCGACTACATTCGCCACCACGCGCCAGAGCAGCACCAGGACGATTATGAAACCCTGTGGGCCGCCTTTGTCGAAGAAGCGCAGTCCACACTGTTAAGCGACTATGACTACGCCCTGAACGACGCCTTGGCTTTGTTGCGCCTGGAGTGCAACGTCAAGTAAGCCCCGGCTAGTCCTCGGTGGACGGTTCGGTATTGGGCGCTTGGGTATCCACAATATTCTCGTAATAACGAAACTCATGGCAGCTCTTGGCCCAGTGCCGGTTGGTTGACTTTCTGTCGCCAATGCCAATCAGCTGGCGGCCTGCGGCCTTGATTTTGGTGGCGACCGGCATGAAGTCGCTGTCACCACCCACAATCACGATGGTGCCGATGTGGTCAAACCGCCCCACGTCTTCCATGGCGTCCAGGCACAGCCTGATGTCGGCCCCGTTTTTTGCCGAAGCACCCGGTGAAAACAGCTGAATCAGCTCAATCGCGCCTTGCAGCAAGTCATCACGGTAGCGGCCAAAATATTGCCAATTGCAATAAGCGCGGTTAATAGCCAAGGGGCCGAAAGAGGCGGCCAAATCCACAATTGCCTGCACATTGATCAGCGGCTCTTGAGATTTGAAGCGCCCATCGGGTTTGTTGTAAGACCCCTCCCCAAATCGCGCCTCAGACAAACTGGCGTGCAGATTCTCGAAGTCCCAGTAAAGAGCGACTGATTTTTGGCCTTGGGGGTTGCGGTCATGCATGCTGTTTTCCTGGTGCGACCAAACCCGTTGCCACCGTGGGATAACGCAGTTTCAGGCCAAGTTCTTGTTTGAGACGCGAGTTGTCTAGACGGCGAGATTCGCTCATGAAACTGAGCAGCATCAGGGACAATTTTTCTTTGGCCGTAGAGCGTGCCACGCGCGGTGGGCGCGGCAATCCATACAAATCAGCGGCCAGGTCAAAGTAATCGCCCATCTTTAGGGTGGTGTCGTCGCTGGCGTTATAAACACGCTGCGGCTGGCCCCGCCACAAAGCGGCAATGCAGGCACGCGCCAAATCGTCAGCGTGAATGTGGTTGGTGTACACATCATCTTCGGTCAAAAGCACAGGCGTGCCTTTGAGTAAGCGAGCATGCGGGGTGCCGCCTTCGCGGTTTGGGGCGTAAATACCAGGGATTCGCAAAATGCTGCTGCGCACTTGGGCTGAGCGGCCAAAGAAGCGAACTGTATTTTCAGCATCAATTCGCCTCGTAGCCCTTGGTGTACCTGCTAGAACAGCTCTTGTTTCAGTAGCAACCTCACCCTCGCAGTCGCCATACACACCACTGGTAGAGCCATAGACCATGGCCAGCGGCGCACTGCGACGCCGTAAAACGCGGGTCAAGGCTTGTGTACGCGGATCGCCCCACCCTTCTCCAGGTGGAGGTGCCAAGTGCAAGACCCGCGTGGCCAAACCAGCCAAGCGGCGCAAGGTATGCGGCGCATCCAAGTTGCCCAGCAAAGGGGTGATGCCCTGCAAGCGCAAGGCTTCCACACGCTCAGGGCTTGAGGTGAGCGCCAGCACGCGCACCCGATGTGGCAAGGCTTGCGCAACGCGCAGACCCACATCGCCACAGCCCACGATCAACACGCGGGTGCGCCGAAAGCGAGCGGGCAAGGCGCCAGGGCGTGCCGCATACAGGCTGGTAAGGGGGATTTGATTTGAAGGCAAAATTGGGGGCTATTTGAAATATGACCAGCCTCCAAGGATACAGAAAAGATGAGCAGTTCCGACCACGCAAGCCCAGGCTTTGAAATAACCATCGCACCAAGCGGTCGTACCTTCACGGCTTTGCCCGGTGAAACCATTTTGGCAGCCGGCATTCGCGCGGGCGTTGGCATGCCTTACGGCTGCAAAGACGGCGCTTGTGGCTCTTGCAAATGCAAAAAACTCCAGGGCACCGTCACCCACGGTACCCACCAAAGCAAGGCGCTCAGCGAGCAAGAAGAGGCCCTAGGCTTTGTGCTGACTTGCTGCGCACAAGCGCAAAGTGCGGTGGTGCTGGAGTCTCGCCAAGTCACCGAAGAAGGCGCTTTCCCCATCAAAAAAATGCCCACGCGCGTGAGCATCATGGAAAAGAAATCTGACGACGTCATGCTCTTAAAGCTGCAACTGCCCGCCAACGACAGTTTTACCTACCATGCGGGTCAGTATGTTGAGTTCATTTTGCGAGACGGCGCGCGGCGCAGCTACTCCATGGCCAATGCGCCGCACTTGCTCAGCAATGGGCTGGAGTTGCACATCAGACACATGCCGGGCGGCAAATTTACCGACCATGTGTTTGGTGCAATGAAAGAAAAGGAGATTTTGCGCATTGAGGGGCCTTATGGCAGCTTTTACTTGCGCGAAGACAGCGCCAAGCCCTTGGTGTTGCTGGCCTCCGGCACGGGCTTTGCACCAATTAAAGCGTTGATTGAGCACATGCAGTTCAAAGGCATCACCCGCCCCGCTGTACTTTACTGGGGTGGTCGCCGCCCGTCTGACCTGTACATGATGGAGTGGATCAACACCAAATTGACCGAAATGCCCAACTTGAGTTTTGTGCCGGTGGTGTCAGACGCTTCTGTCAATGATGCCTGGACCGGACGCACCGGGTTTGTGCACCTTGCTGTATTACAAGACTTGCCTGATTTGTCGGGCTATCAGGTGTATGCCTGTGGCGCCCCTATCGTGGTGGAATCAGCCAAAGCGGCCTACACCACGCAAGGCAAGTTGCCTGAAGACGAGTTTTTTGCAGACTCCTTTACCTCTGAGGCTGACAAGGCACGCGAAGCGAGCGCTGCCTAAGCGCTCGCATAGGCCCACATAACGCGTCAGGCGCCCTCGAAAAAAACTAGGGCTGTGCCACAAATTGATGACTTGACAGAGCTTGGCCAACTCAAGAGACTCAGGGTCATGTGGGCTGTGACCGACCCGACTTGGGCTGTCACCCGAATCACGCACTTGAACAGGATTTGAGCATGGCACAAACTTTTGATTACGTCATTGTGGGCGGCGGCACGGCGGGCTGCGTCTTGGCAGCACGCCTGTCTGAAGACCCCAAGCACCGGGTGTGCTTGCTTGAAGCCGGTGGCGAGGGGCGCGATCTGCTCATTCGAATGCCAGCGGGCGTGGTTGCCATGATGCCGGGCAAGCCCCTGAAAATCAACAACTGGGCGTTTGAGACCACGCCACAGCCGGGCCTGATGAACCGCAGAGGCTACCAGCCGCGCGGCAAAGCGCTGGGCGGGTCTTCGGCGATCAACGCCATGTTGTATGTGCGGGGAAACCAGGCAGACTACGACGAATGGGCCAGCCTAGGCTGTGAAGGCTGGTCGTTCAAGGACGTACTGCCCTACTTCATCAAGACCGAAAACAACGAGCGCGGTGCCAGCGGGCTGCGCGGCGGCAATGGCCCTTTGCAAGTCTCGAACCAGAAAAGCCCACGCCCCATCTCCAAAGCCTTCGTCACGGCTTGCGTGGACAACGGCATTGCGGCCAATGACGACTACAACGGCACCGAGCAGGAGGGGGCCTTCTTGTACCAGGTTACGCAATTTCACGATGCCGATAAAAACGGCCAGCGTTGCTCTGCCGCTGCTGCGTATTTGCACCCCATCATGGCGCGCGAAAATCTCACGGTGTTGACGGGCGCGCATGCGCGGCGGCTGCTTTTTGAAGGCAAAAAAGCGGTGGGCGTTGAGTACCAGCAAAGCGGACAAATACACCAGGTTCACGCTGAGCGCGAAGTGCTGTTGTGTGGTGGCGCCTTCAATTCACCCCAGCTCCTGATGCTTTCTGGCGTGGGGCCTGAGGCAGAACTCAAACGCCATCAGATAGCGCCTGTGCAGGTGTTGCCGGGCGTAGGGCAAAACCTGCAAGACCATTTGGACAGCATCTTGTCTTACACCTCCAAAGACAAAGACTTGTTTGGCATCGGGCTGGGCGCGCTGATCACTCAAATCGGTCAATTTCTGCAATGGCGGAGCAACGGCACCGGCTTGCTAAGCACACCTTTTGCCGAAGGCGGGGCTTTTTTCAAATCCAGTCCTGAGATTGATCGCCCTGATTTGCAGTTGCACTTTTGCATTTCTGTAGTCGATGACCATGCACGAAAACTGCACATGGGTTACGGCTTCTCCTGCCACGTCTGCGTGGTGCGGCCCAAGTCGCGGGGTGAGGTGTTCCTCAACAGTGCCAACCCGATGGAGGCGCCCGGTATCGATCCCAAATTCTTGTCTGATGAGCGCGACCTGGCGCTGATGCGCGAAGGGGTTAAAACCATGCGAAAAATCCTGCAATCACCGGCGCTGGAGCACTACCGCAACAAAGAGATTTACACCGAAGGCATGCACACCCATGAAGACATTGATGCGCATATTCGCAGACGCGCCGACACCATTTACCACCCGGTGGGCACCTGCAAGATGGGTGTGGATGACATGGCGGTGGTTGATCCGCAACTGCGGGTGCACGGGCTGCAAAACTTGCGTGTGGTGGA